>CALSWN010000024.1 GCA_943841085.1 uncultured Candidatus Pelagibacter sp.
ATAGAAATGCCCAAATAGGGCCAAGGACAGACTCTGACAGCATTATAACTCCAACCATTGCTGAAGGAGTGCTACGCGCTCCAATGGTTATAAAAATAAAGCCAAAGCCAACTTGAAAAAAACCTGCCAAGAAACCTAAAAAAATGTCATGCGAGGAAATCATTAATTTATTTGAGAGTAGAAATCCAATTAAGCATGAACTAATCCCAGCAACAAACTGTGCTGGAACCATATCAACTGTAGGAAATTTTCTTACTATCATAATAAGTACTGCAAATGTAATTGGCATAGTAAATGCTGCTAAATTACCTGACAGCTCTCCAGGTGAAAGTGAATTTCCAACCATTAAGAAAACTCCTGAAATTGCTAAAACAATTGAAGTTAATGTAATAGTAGAAATTTTTTCTTTTAAAAAAAAATAACCAAAAATCGCTAAAAATAGAATCTGTAAAGATATAATAAAATTTGTATTTGCAACAGTTGTATTATACATCGCAAACACATAACCACAAAATCCAAAAGATAGAATTATTCCACCAAAAAAACCAGGCAAACCAGACTCGTAGAATGCCTGAAATGTTTTTTTCTTATAGCTAATTATTAAAAATGCTAACACTGTCAAAGAAAAAAAAAGTGATCTCCAAAACAAAATTTGCCACAAAGTTGAACCTTCAAATGATTTAACTAATAGTCCACCAAAACTTAAGCTAAGTGCGCCCATAAATATTAATACTGGGCCTGGAATGTTCTTAATTAGATTCATTTAAATATTTTTTTGTATCTTCGTTATATGCTTTAAATATATTTTCAGCTTCTTCAAGACTTACTTCTTTAAAGTAGATATTTGTCCCAGGTGTTAATTGTCCAACTACATCTAAATCAGCTGAAATGACATTGGCGATTTTGGGATATCCTCCAATGGTTCCATGATCAGATAACATTATTATTGGATTGCCGTCAGCTGGAACCTGTATAACGCCCTTAACTAAACCCTCAGATTTAATATTTGTATTTTTAATATTTTCAATTTCATGACCTTTTAATCTTATTCCCATACGATCAGCAAGATTAGTAACTTGAAATTCTTCATTAAAAAAATTTTTAGTAGCCTGTTTTGAAAAGTAATCAAAATTTGTTCCTTTGATAACTCTTATAGTGTTATCAATTAAGGCTTTATAATCTATTTTTTTTTCTAAGAAATTTTTAACGTCTGAGTTTGTGATAAAAATTTTATCATCAGATGAAAACTTATTACCATTATTAGAGCCAATTTTTGCTTTAGTGTTTGTTGAATAACTTTTCCATAGTTTTTTTAATTCTAAACCACCACTTACTGAAAGATACCCATAAGCTGATTTTTTTGTTGAAATTATATCTAGTTGATCTCCTTCTTCTAAAAGATAATTTCTGTAACACTCACCATCTTCAATTTTAGAATTTTTTCTAATAATCTTAAAAAAAATATCTCCAGTTATTGCGAAATTTATATTCGCATTTTTTAATCTTAAATGTGGACCTTGATATGCAAACTCAATAACAGCTTCATCTAAATTATTTCCAACTAGCCTGTTCGCTAATTTATAGTTTCGTTGATCAATTGCTCCACTTACTGAGATTCCTATATGATATAAATTGTAACGTCCCTTATCTTGGATTGTTGTATTTACACCTGGTCTCAGAATTTCAAAATATGATTTATTCATTCCAATTTAAATATTCCTCTTTTGTAATTTGATAAAATTTTACTTTATCTCCTGGATTGATTAATGCTGGTTGATTTAAATTATTATTATCAAAAATTTTTTTTGGGGTATTTCCAATTATATTCCACCCACCAGGACTTTCAAAAGTATAAATATTTGCAAATTGCTCTGTAATACCAATTGATCCTTTCGGAACCCTCACTCTTGGTGTTTCTAGTCGTTCACATCTAATATTCTTATCTGTGTCCCCTAAAAAAGGCATTCCGGCAATAAAACCTGTCATATAACAAAAATATTCTTTATCTAAATATAATTGTAATATCTTATCCTTATTTAATTTTAATTTTTTAGTCAATCGATCAAAATCCAAACTGAAATCCTCAGTGCAACAAACAGGGATTTTTATTTCTTTGTTGTCTTTTTTAAATGTTTCTTTAACTTCTAAATTTTCAATTATACCTTTAATCTTTTTAAAATTAGTTACTGTTAAGTCATAACTAATAATTAACTTATTATAGGAAGGTGTTAAATTAGTTATACCTTGTATTTTTTCATTTTTAGTTAATTCTTTAATCTGATTAAAATAATTGATTACATTATTATTTATAGTTTCGTTGACCTCTGAGCCAAAATCACAGTAAGCTGCTGCGTCACCAAGATTTAATATATTTTTAATCATGCCATGTTATACTCTAGACTTAAAGTGTATGGAAATTAATATCAATTGCGATTTAGGTGAAAAATCAAAGTTTCATTCAATTGAGAATGATCCAAAATTACTTAATATTGTAAATTCTGCAAACATTGCTTGTGGATATCATGCTGGTGACGAACCAACTATGGATATGATTATTAAGATTTCAAAAAAAAATGGTGTGAGTATAGGTGCTCATCCATCCTTTAATGATCCTGAAAACTTTGGACGAAAAAGAATAAACTTAAATAATTCAGAAATAAGAAAACTAATATTTGAACAGTATGAAATATTACAAATGATAGCTCAAAAAAATAATGAAAATGTTACTCATATTAAACCACACGGTGCACTTAACAACATGGCATGTGAAGATTTAGATTTAGCCACAACACTTGCATCTGCAATTAATGAACTTCATAAAGACATAATATACCTTGTTCCAACAGGTTCTAAAATGGAAATTGCTGCAAAAAAACTTAATATGAAAATAGCCTGTGAAATCTTTGCTGATAGAAATTATGAAGATGATGGAAATTTAGTTTCCAGAAAAAAATCTAATGCATTAATTACAGACCCTGAACAAGCAAAAAAACACGTATTAAATATGGTTAAAAATCAGGCACTAAATTGTCTCAGTGGCAAGCAAATTCCTTGCGAAATAGACTCAATTTGCATACACGGAGATAACGAAAGTTCATTATCAACAGCTAAATCTATAAAAAATAATTTAGTTGATAATGGATTAATACTTAAACCATTAAACATGTTAAAAAAATTTATTTAAAAATGAAAAAAATTATTTATATAATAATATTTATAGCAGCTCTAACTAATAATTCTTTTTCAGCAGGATCAAGTAACGACTCCTCTGATGTAAAATCAAATTATTCAAAAGCATATAATTTAATTAAATCTGCAAAAAAATATGAAAAAAAAGGAAAAACTGAAAAAGCACAAAAAAGATATGTAAAAGCACAAAAGCTTCTTTTATTATCTAACAAAGAAAAACCCTTACAAGCTGATACTTTGAATTATTTAGGTTTTACTACTAGAAAGCTTGGAGATTATGAAGCAGGTGAAGAATTTTACTTACAAGGTCTAAAAATTGATCCTAATCATAATGGAATAAATGAGTACCTTGGTGAACTTTACGTGGTTACTAATAGAATAGATATGGCTAAAGAAAGATTAGAAGTTTTAAAAACTTGTAACTGTGAAGAATATAACGAGCTAAAAGAAATAATTGAAGGGACTAAAAAATCTAAATATTAAATTTTAATTAATATTTGCTGACATTTTATTTCAAATAATCAAAAACTATTGTTAATTTCTACACAGTAAAAGCTACTATTTCATTGTCATAATTGTATTGTTCTTTAAATTATACATATAAAAATGAAAAAAATTATTCAAAATAATACTTGGTCAATTTCCTCTTTTCTTGAAAATAAGAATTATAATTTTGATAAAGATCAAATACTTTCTAACCTTCCAGGCAACTTAATTGATGAAGCAATAGAATCTATATCTAGTTGGGATAATTATGCACCTACTCCACTTCTTAAATTGAATAAATTAAAAGATGAATTAAAATTCAATAATATTTATTACAAAGATGAAGATAAAAGATTTAATCTTAAATCATTTAAAGCTTTAGGTGGAGCTTTTGCTGTTTATAAAATTGCAAGCAAAAAGAAAAATATAACAGTTTCAACAGCAACTGCGGGAAATCATGGAAGGTCAGTTGCATGGGGGGCACAAAGGTTAGGCTTAAAATGTAAAATATTTATTAGTGAATTTGTTAGTGAATCCAGAGCAGAAGCTATGCGTAATCTTGATGCTGAAGTTATTAGAGTTAAAGGTAATTATGATAATTCATTAAAAGAATGTATAGCGCAATCAAATAAAAATAAATGGGAAATAGTCCAAGATGTTTCCTGGGAAGGTTATAAAGAGGTTCCAAAATTGATAATGGCTGGATACACAATTATGGTAAAAGAAATTATTGATGAAATAGATAAGAATTCAATTACGCATATTTTTCTTCAAGCAGGTGTTGGTGGAATGGCTGCTGCAATGATTGCAGGATTTGCAAAATTATCAAAAAATATTCCTCAGTTTGTAGTTGTAGAACCAGAGAATGCTGACTGTGTATTTCAAAGTATTAAAAATAATAAACCAACTACTGTCAATATAAAAAAAGAAACAGTTATGGGTGGTATGTCTTGTGGAGATGTATCAAGTATAGCTTGGGAAATTTTAAAAAATTCTGCAAATAGTTGTTTAACTATAACAGATGAAGCAATTTCTACGGCTGTAGCACTTCTAGCAGAGGCTCGTTTATCAGATGAAAAAATAATAGGTGGTGAGTGTGCAGTTCCAGGTATAATTGCGTTAATAGGCTCATTTAATAATAAAGAATACTTAGATAAGTTAAAACTAGATTCAAAATCAAATATACTTTTGTTTGGTTGCGAGGGTTTAACTGATAAAGCAATGTATCAAAAACTACTAATTGATGGATTAAAAAAAATCTAAGTAAATATGACAAAAAAATCTATTGTTTGGATAAGGGAAGATTTTAGAATTGAAGAAAATGAAGCCTTAGCTTATGCAACTCAAAATCATGAGTTTGTGAGTGCTCTCTATATATATAATTCAAAAAACTTTGATAAAAAAAGAGAGGCTCAAAAATGGTGGCTGTCTAAATCTTTGGAAAATTTCAACCTAGATTTAAAAAAATTGAATATTCCATTAGAGATACAGTCAGGAGATGAACTTGAAGTACTTTCATCAATTAAAAAAAAAGACGATGTAACTATTTATTGGAGTAAAGTCTATGAGCCGGATGTGATTAATAAAGGGAAAAAAATAAGAGATCTATTTATTAAAAACGAAATTCCATATAAGTATTTTAAAGGTAATATTTTAGTAGAGTTTCAAGATATGACTAAAGATGATGGCACACCATATAAGGTATTTACGCCTTTTTGGAAAAAAACTGAACAAAAATATATTTCTAAAACTACTATTAAAAATTTAAAAGTTAAAACAAAAGAAAAAAAAGTAAATATTTTTAAGAAATCAATATCTACAAAAGAAATTTTGCCTAAAAATAATTGGCACAAAAAATTTGAAAAATATTGGAAACCCTCAGAACTTGAGGCTAAAAAGTATTTAGAAGAATTAATAAAAAATAAAATAAAAGATTATGGGGAAACAAGAGATATTCCTGGTGTTAGTGGTACATCGCAACTTTCTCCCTTTTTAAAATTTGGTCAAATACATGTCGAAACAATTTGGGAAAAATGCCAGGATATTAAAATTAAAAAATTGGGATATAGAAAATATATAAACGAATTAGGATGGAGAGAATTTTCTCATAGCTTAATTAATTATTTTCCACAGATGCTTAAGGGTAACCTTAATAAAAATTTTGATAATTTTCCTTGGGTTAAGAATGAAAAATTTTTAAAAAAATGGAAAAAGGGTATGACAGGATATCCTATTGTTGATGCTGGTATGAGAGAATTATACGAAACGGGTTGGATGCATAATAGAGTAAGAATGATAGTTGCTTCTTTCTTAGTAAAGCATTTAAGAATTCACTGGATAGAAGGAGAAAAACATTTTAGGAACTGTTTGGTAGATTTCAATGAAGCAAGTAATGTTGCCCAATGGCAATGGGTTGCAGGTTGCGGAGCTGATGCTGCACCTTATTTTAGAATATTTAATCCTATCCTGCAGGGTGAAAAGTTTGATAAAAAAGGTACTTATACAAAAAAATGGGTTCCTGAATTAAAAAATATACCTGATAAATTTTTATATAAACCATGGGAATTAGAAAAAAAATATCAAGAACAATTAAAGATAATTGTTGGTATTGATTATCCTGAACCAATTGTAGATCATGTTAAAGCTAGAAATGCTGCTTTATCTGCCTTCAAAAGAATAAAAAAAATTAGCTTTTAATATTATATCCTTTTTTAAGTAAGATTGTTACGACAACGATACAAACTAATAAGAAGAACACCATAGAACTAATACTTATCCAAATATTAAAATCAGATACTCCATAAAATGAGAATCTTAGTCCATCAATTAGATAAACTACTGGATTAAAATAACTTACAGTTTGCCAGAATGAAGGTAGCATATCCAAAGAATACAAACTACCACCTAAGAATACCATTGGAGTTATTACCAATGATGGGATTATAGACATTTGCTCAAAGTTTTTACTTACAACACCAATTAAAAATCCAAACAAAGCGAATGTAAAAGAGACTAATATTAATAAAAATACCATTAGCATTGGATATTTAACTGTAACTTCAGCAAAAAATGAGGCAGTGATATAGATTACAGCGCCAACAACTAAAGTTTTAGTGGCACCTGCGCCGACAAATGCAAGAACTGTTTCAAGTGTTGAAATAGGTGCTGCTAAAATTTCATTAATAGTTCCATTAAATTTTGGAAAAAATATTCCAAACGAAGTGTTACTTATTGATTGAGTTAACAGAGTCAACATTAAAAGGCCTGGTACGATGTACGACCCATAACTAACACCATCAATTTTTTGAATATAACCTCCAATAACTGAACCAAAAACAACAAAATATAATGATGTAGATATTACTGGTGAGAGAAGAGATTGGCCTAAAGTTCTTATAAATCTATTCATTTCATGAACATATATAGCTTTAAAACCATAATAATTAAATTTCATTATTCTCCTTCACTAAATTAACAAATATTTTTTCCAATGTACTTTGTTCTGTTTTTAAATCTTTCAACTTTAAGCCAGCATCTTTTAAACTTTGTAATAAATCTGTAATACCAGTTTTTTCAGCTTGAACATTATATGTATAAATTAATGACAGGTTTTCTTCACCTACTTCAAGATTATACTTAAATAAATCTTCCGGAACTTTTGTAATTTTTTCCTGTAATTCAATGGTTAGCTTTTTGTGACCCATCTTTTTTATTAATTCTTTTTTATCTTCAACTACAATGACTTCTCCTTGATTTATCACTGCAACTCTATCTGAGATGGCTTCTGCCTCTTCAATATAGTGAGTAGTTAAAATAATAGTCACCCCTGTTTTTCTTAATTCTTCAACAACTATCCACATGTCTCTTCTAAGTTCCACGTCTACACCAGCTGTTGGTTCGTCAAGAAATAGTATTTTGGGTTCATGAGATAGAGCTTTTGCAATCAAAACTCTTCTCTTCATTCCACCTGATAATTCTCTTAGTCTTTGATTTTTTTTATCCCACAGGCTTAAGTCTTTTAAAATTTTTTCGATGTGTTTTGGCTTTGGTGACTTTCCATATAATCCTCTAGAATAAGACACTGTATCAAAAACAGTTTCAAAAGACTCTAAATTTAGTTCTTGGGGAACAAGGCCTATTATAGATCTTGTTTCTCGGTAATCTTTTATAATATCAAAACCATCAATAGTTACTGTTCCTGAAGAGGGTTTCACAGTTCCACAAATGATACTGATTAAACTTGTTTTTCCAGCTCCATTAGGTCCAAGCATTGCAAGGATTTCTCCTTGTTTGACTTGGAGGTTAACTTTCTTAAGAGCATTGAAGCCATTATTATAAATTTTTGATAAGTTATCGATGGAAATTAAAATTTTAGACATGTGTTGAAGTGTATATAGTTATTAATATACATATTGCAATTTATTATGATTTATTATTTTGCCTTCTTAACAAAATAAAGTCCAACTAGTACTGCAATTAACGAGCCTAAAATTTTACTTGTAATTAATTCACCTAAAAATATATAACTTAAAATAATTCCAAAAATAGGTATCAAATAAGAAACTTGTGATTGAAATATTAAACCATTATCTTTTAAAATTTTAAACCTTAATAGCCAAGCCATACCTGTTGAAACTACTCCTAAATAAACTATAGAAATAGAGGACTGAATGCTTGGAATTGAGTCCCATGGTTTTTCAATAATGCTAGCTAACGGTAACAAAATTAAAACAGCCCATATTAAAATAGAACCTGTTACATTCTCATTTTTTTTCTTACTAATTTTTAACGTTAAAACACCTCCAATGACATAACAAGTTGACCCAAGTAAAATTAACAATGCTGAAATAAAATTATTATCATTAATTAAAAAATTGTCTGAAAATAAATAAATAATTCCTGAAAAACCAATTAAAATTCCAAAAGTTTTAACAATATTAAATTGTTCATTTTTAGTATAAAAGTGACCTAATACTGTTGAGCTTAAAGGAGTTGTTGACATTAATATTGCTGCCAAATTACTTTGAACAGATTTTATACCATATGCTATTAAGAAAAAAGGTAGCACTAAATTTACAAATCCTATTGTGGCAAACCAATGCCAATCTTTAGAAAATGCTTCTATTTTAATCTTTTTGTAAAAACATAGTAATAATACAGGAATAGATCCAAAAAAAACTCTTAAGAAAGCAATTGTAATAGGGCCAAAAGATTCTGTTGCAATTTTAATATTAAAAAATGCTGATGCCCATATTATAGCTAGGATTGTTAATAAAATATAATCAATTAGTTTAGGCTGTCTCATTCAATTATATCTCTAATTTTTCCATTTGTAATTTTTTGAATATTACTAAAGCTTATTTTAAATACACAGTTTGGATGTCCCGCAGCTGCAAAGAGTTGCTTAAACCTTTCTAAAGAATTGTCTATTAGAATTTCAATTTTTTCTAAATGACCAACTGGAGATACGCCTCCAATTGTATATCCTGTTTGAGACTTAACCTCTTCTGGAGATGCCATTGAAATATCTTTTTTGTCTTTGATTTTTTTTAATTTATTCAAGGAACATCTTTTGTCGCCTGCTACTAAACACAAGATAAAGCTATCATTTGCTCTAAATAATAAACTTTTAACAATAGCACCCACATTGCATTCTAAAGCTCGAGCTGCATCTTGTGCAGTTTTTGCTGAGTCTTTTAAAATAATCACTTCTAAAGATTGATCAAATTTCTTGAGAAATTTTTCTACTCTTTTAACAGGTTCTTTATCTAATAAGCTCATATTTCAACTAATAATTGATTGATAATCTAACAAATAATGTTGTAATTCATATGTAAAAAACGCATAGGTGATATTTATTAATCAAGCAATATTATTTAAGAAAATTTGTTAAAATGATTAATTAAGTATAAAAGGAGAAACAATGAGTGCTAGCAATGTATTAAAAGTTATCAAAGAAAAACAGGCAGAATTTGTAGATTTAAGATTCACTGATCCAAGAGGTAAGCTTCAACATTTGACTATGGATTCAACTGTAGTTGATGAGGAAATGTTAACAAAAGGTGTGTTTTTTGATGGATCCTCTATTGCAGGTTGGAAGGCAATTAATGAGTCAGACATGATATTAAAACCTGATACTTCTAGATTGGTTATGGACCCTTTTACTTCTCATAACACTTTAATTCTTTTTTGTGATATTTTAGATGCTGTTAAAAAATCTCCTTACGAAAGAG
>CALSWN010000025.1 GCA_943841085.1 uncultured Candidatus Pelagibacter sp.
CTAGGACAAGATGTTCTTGAAGCTTTACAATATGCAAATGTGGGTCAAGGTATATTAGCAGGTGTTGCGATATTATTTGTTGCATTAATTCTTGATAGAGTTGTTCAAGGTAAAAAAAGAGTTTAATCAAACTCTATGGATTATCTATTACTAGGTTTTTTAACAGGTTTAAGTTTAATCTTAGCTATTGGAGCACAAAATATATTTGTAATAGAACAGGGTTTAAAAAAACAATATGTTTTCTTAGTTTGTCTTATTTGCTCAATATCTGACTTAATATTAATTTTTTTAGGTATATTTTTATTCCAATATTTTGGTAATTTTTTTAATCCCTCATTAGAATTTATTTTAAATATTCTTTTATTAGTATTTTTAGCTTATTTTATTTATGGAAAAATTTCATTTAAAAATAATAAAATCTCTTTTAGTAAAAAGATAAAAAAAATTTCTATATCAAACATTACAACTAAAACATTAGCTTTTACCTACTTGAACCCTCATGTTTATTCAGACACAGTTTTTTTTCTTGGGAATTTCTCTAAAAATTTTTTATTAATTGACAAATTTTATTTTGGAATTGGAGCATCTATTGCATCATTTATATTCTTTTTTATACTAGGATATTCATCAAAATTATTATCCAATCACCTTCAAAGCGATCAAATTTGGAAAAGAATAAATCTGTTTATAATAATATTTATGAGTATCATTGCTCTATATATTCTTATTGAAATATTGAACTTTTTTTAATATTTTTTAAGCTCTTATGAAAAACTCTAAAAGAAATTTTTTTAAATTATTAGGACTATCGCTTATATCAGTAGCTTTATTGCCATATAGATTTATTTATTCTGCTACTAAAAAGATAATTAATCAAAACTTAACTGATGAACAAAAAGAAATAATGCTAAATGAAGCTACTGAGCGACCTTATACAAGTCCTTTAAATCATGAAAAAAGAAATGGTTTTTTTCATTGTGCAAATTGTGGAGCTAAACTTTTTTCATCAGAAGCAAAATTTGATAGTGGAACAGGTTGGCCTTCTTTTACAGAGTCATTACCAGGTGCTTTTAAAACAAAAATTGATTACTCCTTAGGCATGAAAAGAGTAGAATATCATTGTGCAAATTGTGGTGTACATCACGGCCATGTTTTTCCAAATGGTTTATCTAAAAAAAGATTTTGCAATAATGGTTTATGTTTAATTTTTAAGCCAGATAATCAATAGGTTCGTATATTTATGAAAAAAATTTTTGTAGACGATATGGGGGAAGGCCATCCATTAATATTAGTGCATGGATATTTGGGTTCATCAGAAATGTGGTGTCATCAAAAAAATTATTTTTCAAATTTTTGTAGGGTCATAACTCCAGCTTTACCAGGTTTTGGAGAAAGTTTTGAGACTCAATCATTAAACTCCATAAACAAAATGGCTAATACTATTTTAGAAATTGTTGAGGAAAAAAAAATTAAGAGATTTAATTTGATGGGACACTCAATGGGAGGCATGATAGTTCAAGAAATGACAAAAATAGCAGGTGACAAAATAGATAAACTAATTTGTTTTGCAACTAGTTCAATAGGCGAAATACCAGGCAGATTTGAAACAATGGATGAAACCAGAAAAAGACTGAAAGTTGATGGCCTTGATGTAACAGCTGCTAGAGTGCCTAAAAAGTGGTTTGTTAAAGGTGAAAAAGACTCCAATTATTATTTATGTCAAAATGCCGTTAAAAATATTTCCCTAGAAGCAGCAGACGATGCTTTGGTAGCTATGAAAAATTGGTCGGGCTTAAAAGAATTAAAAAATATTAAGAACGAAACACTTATTGTTTGGGGCGATAAAGATATTTCTTACAACTTTGAACAAGTAGATACATTAAGAAAAAATATAAAAAATAGTCAGTTAAAAATATTTAGAGATTGTAGTCATAACGTCCACCTCGAAAAACCAAATGAGTTTAATAAATTAATTGAAAGTTTTATAAATTAGTTAGGACTTTCTAAATATTAACTATATATAAATTGTTTTAATAGCCATATTTTTTAAGTCTTACGTCACCAGTTCTAGCATGTGCTTCCATTCCTTCATACCTAGAAATTCTAGCAGCAGCAGCGCCAACTAGCTCCGTTGACTCTTTTGTCATTCTTTGAAAGCTTAAAGTTTTAACAAATTTACCAACAAATAAACCACCTGTATATCTACCAGCTCCTTTTGTTGGAAGAATATGGTTTGTGCCTGAACATTTATCACCATAAGCAACAGTAGTTTCTTCTCCAATAAATAAAGAACCGTAATTAGTAAGTCTTTTATGAAACCATTCTAGATTTTCAGTTTGAACCTCTAAATGTTCAGGAGCATATTCATCGCTAATAGTTGCCATCTCCTCATTGGTATCGCAAAGAATAACTTCACCATAATCTTTCCAGGCTGCATCAGCGTTAGTTCTTGGAACTTCAGGTAATTCAGCAATTAACTCTGGGACTCTTTTCATAACTTTTTCAGCAAGATCTTTACTTGTTGTATACAACCAACAAGGAGAATTATACCCATGTTCAGCTTGCCCAACTAAATCTACAGCGACTATTTCTGGATCGGCTTTTGCATCTGCAATTATTCCAATTTCAGTAGGACCAGCAAATAAATCAATACCTACTTTCCCAAACAAAATTCTCTTAGCTTCAGCAACAAATTGATTTCCAGGACCTACTATAATATCAGCTGGAGGATTATTAAATAATCCGTTAGTCATTGCTGCAATGGCAGGCACGCCACCCAAGTTTAATATTACATCAGCTCCACATAAATCAGCAGTATAAATAATTGTTGGATGTGCACCCACACCTTCTTTTGGAGGACTACAAGCTATAACATTTTTGACACCTGCAACTTTAGCTGTAGTAACACTCATTACAGCAGAAGCAATATGTGCATAACGACCTCCTGGAACATAACAACCTGCTGTGTTTACAGGAACTAATTTTTGACCAGCAAACAAACCTTTTGAAAGTTCAACTTCAAAGTCTTGACCATAATTTTTTAATTGTGCTTCTGCAAACTTTCTAACTCTTTCATATGAAAATTGAACATCATCTTTAGTTTTTTGATCTAAGGTTTTTTTAATTTCTTCAATTCTTTCTTTTGAAACAATAATATCACCATCATATTTATCAAACTTTTTTGTAAGATCTATGCATCCTTGCTCTTTAGTAGTCTCAATATCTTTTAATAAATCTTGAACAATTCCTGTAGTTTTAGAGTCGTCTGTTGATGAAGTTTTAGGTGATTTTTTTAAATACGTGATTGCCATTACTTTCCTTTTTAATTTTTTTAATGTGTTTAAAGTATAAAATCTATATTTTCAATAGATTAAAAATAAATTCTATATAAAATATTTATACTTGCTACACATAAGATTGTAACTAGCAGATATAAACTTATATAGTCAATTGGTTTCATAATTTAATCATTTCTTTAGAATTAATCTAAAGCAACAACTGCAGCTGCAATTGAAGCCAATCTAGCTTTTGCTTCATCAGATCTACTAGTTATAACTATTGGAACTTTTCCTCCAACGACAACTCCAGCAGCACATGCACCCATAAAATAAATCATCATTTTAACTAGGGCATTACCTGTTTCGACACTTGGTACAAGTAAAACGTCTGCTTCACCGGCCACAATATTTTTAACACCTTTTATAGCAGCAGATTTTTTTGAAATACTATTATCAAACGCTAAAGGACCAAATATATCTGCTTTTAAATTTTCTTTTATTGCGAGTTTAGTAACTTCATCAGCATCAAGAGAACTTGGTACACTATCTAAGATTTCCTCAGTGGCAGAAAGGATAGAAACCTTAGGTCTATCAATTCCTATTCGATTTGAAAAATCGATAACATTTTTTAAAATATGCATTTTTGTTTTTACATTGGGTAAAACATTTAATGCACCATCAGTAATTATAAGTGGCCGATCTTCTTTTGTAGTAGTCATATGCCAAATATGACTTAATCTAGTTTTGCCAAGTAAATTATATTCTCTTTTTAAAACTTCTTTCATTAAAATATCTGTGTGAATATGACCTTTAACTATAATTTTTACTTTATCTTCACTGGCAAGTTTTGCCGCGATCGCTGCTGTATTATTTTCACTTGGCTCATGGATTATTTCGTAAGATGAGATATCCCATTTTAAATCTTCAGCACATTTAATTATCTTGTCTTTATCTCCAATAAATATAGGTGTTATTAAATTTTCATTAACTGCATCTTGAACAGAAATCATTGGTAAGGGTAAGCCAGCATTAACGATAGCAGCTTTAACACCTTTTTTTTTATGTGCTTGATCTAATAAATTATTAGGACAAACAATTTCTTTATTTGATAGCATGAGGTATATTTAGTCTGAATTTTTGAAAAGTATACACCGTAATTTGATAATGATTAAGCCATTTAAAATAGATATCCCTGATAAATTCCTTGAAGAGATAAAAACAAGGGTAAAAAATTACCCATGGCATGAAATGCCAAATGATGGAGGGTGGGAGTATGGAACAAATCTTGATTATTTAAAAAAACTATCAGACTATTGGGTTAAAGACTTTAAATGGAAAAAACATGAGAACGAAATTAATAAGTTCTCAAACTTTAAATCTAAAGTAGATGATATTGAAATACATTTTATTTATGAAAAAGGTAGTGGAACGAACCCTACACCACTATTACTTATGCATGGGTGGCCAGGTTCAGTTATTGAATTTTTACATATCATAGAAAAACTAGCTCACCCTGAAAAGTTTGGAGGAAATGTTGAAGATGCATTTGATGTTATTGTTCCATCGTTACCTGGCT
>CALSWN010000026.1 GCA_943841085.1 uncultured Candidatus Pelagibacter sp.
TGAGAGTATTAAAAAACTAATTAATTAAGTTTTTTTTTAAGCTGGCCATCTAATTCATCTAAAAATTGATTGGTAGTTAAATACTTACTGGATGGACCAATCAAAATTGCTAAATCTTTTGTCATTAATCCATTCTCAACGCAGCTAATACAAACATTTTCTAATGTTTTGGAAAATTTAACCAATTCAATATTATTATCTAGTTTACCTCTATGAGCCAAACCTCTAGTCCAAGCAAATATTGATGCGATTGGGTTGGTAGAAGTTTCTTTACCTTGTTGATGCATTCTATAGTGCCTCGTTACTGTACCATGAGCAGCTTCAGCTTCCATTGTTTTTCCATCAGGAGTAAGCAGAACACTAGTCATTAATCCTAAAGATCCATATCCTTGCGCCATTGTATCAGACTGAACATCACCATCATAATTTTTACAAGCCCAAATATATTTGCCACTCCATTTCATTGCACATGCTACCATGTCATCGATTAGTCGGTGTTCATATGTAATTTTTAATTTTTCAAAATTATTTTTAAATTCTTTTTCAAAAATATCTTGAAAGATATCTTTAAAACGCCCATCATATTGTTTTAAAATTGTATTTTTTGTAGATAAATAGACAGGCCATTCCTTAATTAAACCGTAACCAAAACAAGATCTAGCAAAATCCTCAATTGATTTATCTAAATTGTACATTGATAAAGCTATTCCAGGCCCAGGAAAATTAAAAACCTCATATTTTATTTCATTACTACCATCTTCTGCTGTCCATTTTACTTCCATTTTTCCTTTTCCAGGAACTTTAAAGTCTGTTGCTCTATATTGATCGCCAAATGCATGTCTTCCAATAATCACAGGGTCAGTCCATGATGGAACTAATTTTGGGATATTTTTACAAACGATTGGTTCTCTAAAAACGGTTCCTCCAATAATGTTTCTTATAGTTCCATTAGGAGATCTCCACATTTTTTTTAAGTTAAATTCTTCTACTCTTGCTTCATCAGGAGTAATTGTTGCACATTTAATTCCGACACCAAACTTTTTAATTGCTGAAGCAGAATCAACTGTTATTTGATCATTAGTATTATCTCGGCTTTTCATGCCTAAATCATAATATTCAATGCCTAAATCTAGATATGGAAGAATAAGTTTATTCTTAATAAACTCCCATATTATTCTTGTCATTTCATCTCCATCGAGTTCAACAACAGGGTTTTTAACCGTAATTTTAGCCATATTTGAATAATGTATAAAAGTAATTGTAATTTAGTGTTTTATATACATATTAATAAAAAATTATCAAATATAAGCTTATGTTAGACAAAGTTTTTCCAAAAATACACTCTGAAGGTTATAAATTTTTAGCTATTGCTATTTTTATAACTATTTTTCTAAATTTTCTAAGCACTTTTTTTGGACTAATTGGGTTACTTTTATCAATCTGGGTTTATTATTTTTTTAGAGATCCTGAAAGAATTTCAATTAATGATGACAATTATTTAACAAGTCCTGCAGATGGTGAAGTATTAATGGTTCATCAGATAGATGGACCAAGAGAATTAGGTTTAGAAGATAAAAAATATACAAAGATTAGTATCTTTATGAATGTTTTTGATTGTCATGTTAACAGAATACCATGTGATGGCAAAATTTCAGAAATACTATACAAACCAGGAAAATTTTTAAATGCATCACTTGACAAAGCAAGCGAAGATAACGAAAGAAATTATTATAAAATAAACAGTATCCATGGTGAAGATATAATTGTTGTTCAGATTGCAGGCTTGGTTGCAAGAAGAATTGTTTGTGAGACGAGTAAAGACCAACAACTAAAACAAGGTGATAGAATAGGAATGATTAGATTTGGAAGTAGGGCTGATATTTATTTTGAAAATTACAAACCGCTTGTCAAGGTTGGACAAAAAACAATTGCAGGTGAAACTTTATTAGCAAAGAAATAAATTATGGAGAAACCAAAAAATAATTTTAAAATAGTTTCAGATAAACAAGCAAGAATGATATTACCTAATGCTATTACATTAGTTGGTGTTTGTATTGGCTTAAGTTCTATCAAATTCGCATTAGACGGAAGATTTGCGATTGCTGTAATAGGAATTTTATTTGCAGGTCTTATGGATGCCTTAGATGGAAGAATTGCAAGATTAATAAAAGGCACATCTAAGATGGGTAAAGAACTAGATTCTTTAGGCGATGTGATAAGTTTTGGTGTTGCACCCGCTCTCATAATGTATTTTTGGAACCTACAATATTTAGAAAAATTGGGTTGGTTTATTTGTTTAATGTATGTTGTTTGTGTTGCTTTGAGACTTGCAAGATTCAATGTTAATTCTGAAGAAGAGTCGTCATGGAAAGATAATTTTTTTGAAGGTGTACCATCTCCAGCAGGTGGAATTATTGTTTTAATGCCTTTGGTATTAAGCTTTAGTGGATTAGGTGAACTTTTTTTTAATGTCAACTATGATCTGATGGTACCTACAATATTTGTAATTGTTTCAATACTTTTAATAAGTACCATTCCTACATATTCATTTAAAAGAATAGTCATACCAAGAGCTATGACGAAATTTCTGCTATTTGGAATAGTTTTATTTTTTGGTGCATTATTAGTTTACACTTTTAAAATTTTAGCAATTAGTACTTTTTTATACCTATTTTTAATTCCAGTAAGTTATTTTCATTTCAGAAAAATAAAAAAGGATAGAAATATAACAACTGACAAAAACGAAAGTGATGATCTAGAAGATATTTTGTAAAATGAAAAAAAATGTAATTGTTTCATTGGCTGATGCAAATTATTTTGAATTACTTGATGAATTAATTGACTCAATTAAACAATTTGAAAAAAGCAAAGATGTAGCAATTTGTATTTTAGATGCTGGCTTAACCGACGAACAAAAAATCAAATTATCCAAAAAAGTAGATGAAATTAAATCAGCTGAATGGGATATTAAAGTTCCAGCAATTAAAGTTAAAGGTAAAGAATGGTTGAAAAGTCAAGTGTCACGAGCTTTTTTACCCAAATATTTTCCAAACTATGAAAAATATTTATGGATTGATTGCGATGCTTGGGTAAACGATTGGGAGTCAGTTGAATTATATTTTAAAGCTTGTGAAGATGGAAAATTAGGAATTACACAAACTCTTGGCCCTGGTTACAAAATAATGTCTAAAGTTAATTGGTTATTTGGAAAAATTGCAATTATTAAATCTCAAAATTTCAAACATGCCGTAAAGTCAAAAATAGGATTATCTAAAGCAAGAAAATTAGCTTTTGCACCCCACATAAATATAGGTGTTTTTTCTTTAGAAAAAGACTCACCAGGGTGGTGTTCTTGGCAAAAAAATCTAGAACAAACTCTAAAATCAGGAAATATTTTTGGTTCAGAAGGATTAGCTATTAACATGTCTGTTTATATAGATGATCTTGAAACTGAATTTTTACCATTAAATTGTAACTGGATTGCAAGTAATTTATTGCCAAAATTTGATGAAAATCAAAATACATTTGTTGAACCTTACTTGCCCAATTATAAAATAGGAATAATGCATTTAGCAGCTGGTATTTGGGATAAAGAAAAAGATATGAGATTAAATAAAGAAGTAAAAATTAAGATTGAGTCTAAACAAAAAAATATTTTATCCAAAAGTTTAAGGTTTGGTTTGTAATTGAAAAAAAATAAGGTTTCGAAAAATTGGATAAATAAGCAAAGAAGAGATATTTATGTGAGAAAATCTCAAATAGATGGTTACCGAGCAAGATCTGCTTATAAATTAATAGAAATCAACGAAAAATTTAAAATATTTAAAAATGGGATGTCCATAATTGATTTAGGAGCATCTCCAGGAAGTTGGTCACAATATATCGCAAGATCAGTTAAGAGTGGTCGACTTGTGTCAATCGATATAAAAAAAATGGAAACAATTGACAACATAATTCAAATTAAAGGTGATTTTACAGATTTAGATTTCCAAAAAAAGATTAAAGGTTACTTTAAATCAAAAGTTGATGTCATAGTTTCAGACATGGCTGTAAATACAACGGGGATAAAGGATATAGATGCCATTTATACAGGTGAACTAGCAATGGAAGCAATGAGTTTTTCAAAAAATATGTTATTTGAAGAGGGAAGTTTTATATCTAAAATTTTTTTAGGCTCATCATTTAATGAAATAGTTGCATTGGCTAAAAAAATTTTTAGAGAAGTTAAGATATATAAACCTAAATCAAGCAGAAAAGAGTCTAAAGAAAGCTTTATTATTTGTAAAAAGTTAAGATAGAGACTTTAATTTTATAAAGAATCATATATAAATCGTTATGGATCCTATTAAAGAAGCCCTTACCTTTGACGACGTGACAATGTCACCAAAATATTCAGAAATACTACCTTCTGAAGTGGATACAAGTATAAAATTGTCACCTAATTTATCATTAAAGATTCCTTTATTATCTTCTGCCATGGATACTATAACTGAAAGTAAAATGGCAATAGCTTTAGCTAAAGCAGGAGGTATAGGAGTTATACATAGAAACTTAGATATAAAAAAACAAATTGAAGAAATAAAGAAAGTTAAAAAACTGAATTTATTAGTCGGAGCTGCTGTTGGAGCTGGACCCATGGAAATTAAAAGAGCAGCTGCGATTTTAAAAGAAAAAATAGATTTAATTGTTGTTGATACAGCTCATGGCCATAGTAAAAAAGTTGCAGATACTATAAAAATGATAAAAAAAATAAAAACTAAAAAAACCACATTATGCGCTGGGAATATAGCGACTGCTGAGGCAGCAAAATTTTTGATAAAATTGGGCGTGGATATAATTAAAGTTGGAATTGGACCAGGATCGATTTGCACTACCAGGTTGGTAGCAGGTATTGGAGTACCTCAATTAAGTGCAATAATTGAAGTTAAAAAAGGTATAAAAAAAAATAAAGTTAAAATTATTTCGGATGGAGGTATCAAGTATTCTGGAGATATAGCAAAAGCCTTATCTGCTGGAGCTGATGCGGTGATGATTGGTTCTTTATTTGCTGGCAGCGATGAGACACCTGGTAAATTGATAAAAAAAAATGGAAAATTTTTTAAAAGTTTTAGAGGCATGGGTTCGGTTGGAGCAATGAATAAAGGATCTGCTGATAGGTATTTTCAAAAAAAACAAAAAGATAGATCTAAATATGTACCTGAGGGTGTTGAAGGTTTTGCAAAATACAAAGGCGCTGTTAAAAATATAATTTATAAGTTAATAGGTGGATTAAAGTCATCAATGGGTTATCTTGGGACAAAAAAAATACCTTATCTCAAAATTAAACCTAATTTTGTAAAAATAACTAAAGCGGGTTTCTATGAAAGTATGGTTCATAATGTCGATGAAGTAAAAAATGAAAATAAATATTAATGATAAATAAAACAAAAGTAATTTTTTTTTTCTTAATACTTATAAATATTAATAATTATACATTAGCTGAAAATAATTTTTTCGAAGAAGGAAAAAAAATGTATAATAAAAAAAAATATGAAGAGTCAAAATTTTTATTTCAGAGAAGTATAGTTTTTGATCCTAAAAATCAAAATTCCTATTTATACTTAGCTAAAATTTATAAATTTCAAAAAAATAGCAATGAAGAACAAAAAAATATTAACACAGTTCTTTTATTGAATCCTAAAAATGAAGAAGCAAATTATATGTTGATGGAAATAGAACTCAAGAAATCTGATTACTTAAAAGTTAGAGAGTTAATAAAACTTTTTCCAAAAATTTGCAATAATTTGTGTGGTAAAGAAAAGACAATTTTAGACTCATTAAAAAAATTGGAACCAAAAAATGAGTCTTGATAATAATTTAAGTAAAATACTTATAATAGATTTTGGCTCTCAGTTTACCCAATTAATTGCAAGGAGAATAAGAGAACTTGGCGTGTTTTCAGAAATAGTTAGTCATAAAAAAATTAATAAAAAATTAATTAAAAAACAAAATATAAAAGGATTAATTTTATCTGGTGGGCCCTTAAACGTATATGAAAAAGATAAATTTAATTTTGATAAAAACCTATTAAAAATCGGAATACCAATATTAGGAATATGTTTTGGCCACCAAATTTTGTCAAAAACTTTAGGTGGTAAAGTTAAAAAAAGCAATCATAGAGAGTTTGGATTAGCTGAAATAAAAAAAGTTTCAAATAGCCAGTTAACAAAAAATTTTTTTAATAATAAGAATAAAAATAATGTGTGGATGAGTCATGCAGACCAAGTGTCTAAAATGCCAATAAATTTTAAAATTATTGCTTCTAGTAAAAATTCTAAATTAACTATAATCGAAAATGTTAAAGAAAAATATTATGGTGTGCAATTTCACCCAGAAGTGACTCATACTAATAAAGGTAAAATACTATTACGAAATTTTTTATTTTTTATATGTAAGGTCAAAAAAAACTGGTCATCTAAAGATCAAAAGTTAAAACTTATTAATCAAATTAAAGAACAAGTTGGTAATAATAAAGTTATATGTGGTTTGTCTGGAGGTGTTGATAGCAGTGTAGTTGCTCAATTGATAAGCAAAGCTATTGGAAAAAATTTAACCTGTATATTTGTGAACAATGGTCTTCTTAGAAAAAATGAAGAAGCTCAGGTTGTTAAAACTTTTAAAAAAAAATTAAAGATTAACTTGGTATATGTAAACGCTGAAAAAGAGTTTATAAAGAAATTAAAAAATGTTTCTGATCCTGAAAAAAAAAGAAAAATAATAGGTAACTTATTTATAAAAATTTTTGAAAGATATGCAAAAAAAATTAAAAATGTAAAATTTTTAGCACAAGGTACTCTTTATCCTGATTTAATTGAAAGCAAATCTGTTACTGGGAGTCAAACATCTAAGATTAAATCACATCATAATGTTGGAGGTCTTCCAAAAAAAATGAAACTTAAATTAGTTGAACCTCTTAAATTTTTATTTAAAGATGAAGTAAGAAAATTAGGCCTAGAATTAAACCTTTCAAAAGATATTATTTCTAGACATCCATTTCCGGGACCTGGATTAGCTATAAGAATGCCTGGCAATATAACAATTCACAAGCTAAAAATTTTAAAAGAGGCAGATTACTATTTTATAAATGAATTAAAAAAATCACACTTATACGATAAAATTTGGCAAGCTTATGCCGCTTTGTTACCAGTAAAAACTGTTGGCGTAATGGGCGATAATAGAACTTACGAATATATTTGTTTGTTAAGAGCAATTACTTCTGAGGATGGAATGACAGCTGATTTTTTTAACTTTTCAAAAGAATTTATGCAATCAGTTTCAAATCAAATCATAAATAATATAAGAGGAATAAATAGAGTAGTTTACGATGTCACCTCAAAGCCACCAAGTACTATTGAATTAGAATAATAACTCTCTATAAATAGTAATATGTTTAGTAAAAAGATAACAAATTTTATAAAAAAAAAAAATAAATCAAAAATAGTTACCTTAACTGCGTATTCACAAAATATTGCTTCTCTAATAGATAAACATTGTGATCTAGTTTTAGTTGGCGATTCTTTAGGTTCAGTTTTATACAACTTTACCTCAACAAAAAAAGTCACATTGGATATGATGATACAACATTCAAAAAGTGTAAGAATGGGTGTTAAAAAAAGTCTATTAGTTGTTGATATGCCATTTAATACCTACAGAAATTCTAAAGAAGCACTTAAAAATGCTAAAAAAATTATGTCAAAAACTAAGTGTGATGCTGTAAAACTAGAAGGTGGAAAAAAAGTTATTCAAATAATAAAAACCCTAGTAAAAAATGATGTTCCTGTCATGGGACATTTGGGTTTACTACCTCAAACTGCAAAAAATTTTAAATTTAAAGGAAAAAATAAAATTGAACGAACTAGAATTCTAAACGAGGCAAAACTCTTAGAAACTGCTGGAGTTTTTTCAATTGTATTAGAATGTGTAGAAAACACTTTAGCAAAATCTATAACTCAAAAAATTAAAATACCCACAATTGGTATTGGCGCATCTTCACATTGTGATGGCCAGGTTTTAGTTACAGATGATCTTATTGGTCTTAATCCTATAAATGTTAGGTTTGTAAAAAAATATTTGAATTTAAGAAAAATTATAGAAGGTGCAATTATTAATTATAAAAAAGATGTTGAAAATTTAAAATTTCCTAAAAAAAAACATTATTATTAATTAAAAGTATTTTTTAAATTCTTGATTGATATTTAAAATTTCAAGGTCTACTAATCCACCTATTATTAATTGAATTGCGACAATTAAAATAAAGCCTAAACCAATATAGGCAATCCATAGATGTTTTTGTATATAGTTTGCAAGGTATGTTGCTAGAGCTCCAGTTAAAATAACTGATAAAACAAGTCCAAAAATCATAAATTCAAAATAACCTTTTGCAGCTCCAACTACGCCAATCACATTGTCAAAACTTATTGTGATATCTGCAAATAAGACCTTGTAAACACTTTGAATATAAGAAGGTTCTTTAGATTTTTTAGTTTGAGTTTTAATTTTTTTGACTTCAAGTAAATCTTTTCTTAAATCATTAACTATCCAAATTAATAATAATCCACCTAAAATTTTAATAAAATAAAATTCGAATAAATATGTAGCAAAAATTGCAAAAATAATTTTAAAAATTAAAGCACCAGCTACTCCCCATAAAATTATTTGCTTTCTATTTTTAGGAACAAAGTTTGAGGCAATTAAACCTATTATAACTGCATTGTCTGCAGCTAAAATTATATCAATAAAAATAATTTGACTTAAAATAATGGATTGCTCTATCAAGATGATTGTATGATATTACAAATTATTCAAAATTCAATTAAAAGAATAAAATGTGACAATTTTAACTGTTTAGCTTACTGAAATAAGATAAATTAACAATCAAGAGTATTAATTTTTTCCCAATCAGTAATAGAGCTTTTTTTATCAAAATTTTCATTTCTATAAAAATCTTCAATTTCCATATTTTTTAACTTTATATAGCTATTGATAACCTCTTCACCAAAGGCTTCTTTGAGTTCTCTACTATCTTTTAAAAACTCTAAAGCATCTTCTATTTCATCAGGTAATTTTTTTAATTTTGGGTAATTCTTGAAATCTTCATACATGTTACATGAGAGTGGTTCTCCAGGATCAATTTTATTATTCAAACCATGAAGACCAGCTGCAATAACACCTGCTTGAAGCAAATAAGGATTTGAGGAGCCATCCATCAGTCTTAGTTCAAATCTCCCTGCATCTGGAACTCTAATCATATGAGTTCGGTTGTTACCCGTATAAGAAATGCTACTTGGGGACCAAGAAGCGCCAGATTTAGTTGGTGGTGCATTAATTCTTCTATAACTATTCACTGTAGGATTAAAAAAAGCTGAAAGAGGTTGTGCTAAAGACATTACACCACCTAAAAAATTATAAGCAAGCCTTGTTAGGCCCAGTCTATCTCCACTGTCTAAAAATTTATTAACTTTATTATTCCAAAGTGAAATATGTGCATGACATCCATTACCAGTTAGATTAGCAAAAGGCTTTGGCATAAATGTTGCCCTGAGCCCATGTTTCTCTGCTAAAGATTTTACCATAAATTTGAAAAAAACATGT
>CALSWN010000027.1 GCA_943841085.1 uncultured Candidatus Pelagibacter sp.
CCTTTTTCTAACAATGTATTGCTCTTCTGACAATTGTAAGTCTTTTTTTATTTCATCAAATAATTCAATTTGATGCGGCCCATCATATAAACTTATCTTAATTGTATCTAAGCCAGCTTTATAAAGTTTGGTTAATCTCTCTTTTCCATTTTTTGCTAAAAGAGGGTCTCCATTACTTACTACTTCAATCACTGTTTTAGTGAGCTTTGTTTTAATTTTTAAAATATACTGATCTAAATTTTTTGATAATAGAGGTTCACAAAAACCAGAAAATGCCACTCTTCCTTGATAATTTATTAACACTAAATCATTAATTAATTCATCAAATAATTTCATATCAAGAGAATTTAAAATGTTTGGATAACCCTCTTCATCAACTCTTGGACAAAAAAAACATCTTCTATTACAAGCCCCATTTATACTTATTTCAACAGAGGAAAATGGTGGACTTCCATCCTCTAAATTTTTTGCCTCTTCTAGATGTTTATCTAAAAAATTATCAATTCTTTTTATATTAATATCAGTGTAAAGTTTTTTTTTCATAAATTTAATTCTTTAATATTATATAAATATTTTTTTACCCATGATGGATTTTGATAGTTTGTCCATTTGTATCATCAAAGATTTGAAATCATCATAATTAATGGGTTGTAATGGATCAACTGCTGAATTTTCTGGGTCTGGATGTACTTCAAGCATAATACCGTCTGCCCCACTTGCAATTGATGCTAATGCCATGGGCTTTACCCAGGCTCTCCAAAAAGTTGCATGAGAAGGATCCACGACTATAGGTAAATGAGTTATTTCTTGGGCTGCGGGAACAACTTGTAAATCAAGTAAAAATCTTGATGTAGCTCTATGTGTATGGGGAACAGACACTCCTCTTTCACACAAAATAACTTTTTCATTTCCTTCAATTAAAGCATACTCAGCAGACCCTAACCAATCTCTCAAAGAAGCACCATAATGTCTTTTAATCATTATTGGTTTTTGAGTTTTTGCACATGCAGTGATTAAAGGATAATTCTGCATGTTTCTTGATCCAATTTGTAAAATATCTGCAACCTCAGAGATCATATCAATATATTTTTCTTCCATGACTTCAGTGATTATAGGTATATTGTATTTTTCTTTTGCCAGTCCAAGCCATTTTATTCCATCTTCTCTTGTTTCTGTATATTTTTTATTTCTATAAGGAAAAGTGAGAGGCTTAAATGCGCCACCCCTCATAAAATGAGCGCCAATTTTTTTAATGTTTTTAGCAACATCAAATATTAAATCTTTGCTTTCAACCATATTTGGTCCAGCAAATATTGGAACCAAATCACCTCCAAACTCAACTCCTGCAACTGTAAATTTAGATTTGTGATTGTCTTGTTTTTTTGCAGTTAGCGGAAATTTAGTCTTTATATCTTCTTGGCTGATATCTTTTCCTGGAAATTTATTATCCATTTTTTTTCATTAAAATATTAATCTTTTTAAATTCTTTATTATTAACTATGCAAAAGGCTTTTACAGCTTGATCTAAATTCATATCTAGACCATTGAGTATTTTGTGACCATTAATTTTTGCTAACTTTAAAAAAGTTGTCATTTGAGGGTTATATATTATATCAAAAAATTCACAATTTGAATTTTGCTCCAAAAATTTAAAATAGTTTAATTTGTCATTATTAATGCAGTTTTGATTTTTTCTTAAAAATTCTTTTTTATTTCTGCTTTTAATTCCGTGAACCTTATTTAAATTCGAAAATGGAGTAAAATACATTAAATTATAAAACTTTTTGTTTCTAAATATCCAAGAATTAAATCCAATACTTGTAGTGTTAATAGTTAAATCTACACCATACAAGCTTAAAATTTTCTTATAATTGATTATTTCATAATTTTTTATTTTTAATTTTTTAATAAATGTATTTAATTTTTTTTTGTCTCTATTATAGAAATAAAAAAAAGCATTTTTAAATTTTTTTATGCTGGCTAAAATAACTGCTTTACCTGCACCACCACAACCCAAAATTAAAATTTTTTTTTTCTTTTTGAAAGAAATCAGAGATTTCATTACACCATGATAGTCAGTATTGTAGCCAATCAATCTCGAGTTTGACTTTTTTATTGTATTAATCGATCCTATTACTTTTGCTTCGGATGAAATAAATTTTACATATTTTAAAATTATCTCTTTATACGGCGCTGTTACTGCAGACCCAATAAATGCGTCATCAAACTTTAAATAACTTATTAATGCTTTTAGATTAATAATTGATACATCTGCTGGGAACATTTTTGTTTGATTTTTTTGCTTCTTATATACTCTGTTCCACAATTTAGGTGATCTTGCACCATTTGAAGGTGTCTCACCTATTATTAGGGCATACTTTTTTTTTTTTGTATTTACCCTATTGGAAATAAATAAGTCCAAAGAAAGATTTTTTTTCATTTACCTAATTTTGAAACTATTTTTTTTGTGTCAAAATAGATCCATCTATTTTCAAAAAAACTTTTATACATCATGTTTATTAATTTAATAGTGCTTAAGGTTTTATAAGCTTTTAAAGGGTCTGTATTTCTTTTTAGTTCGTAATCTATGAGCTCTTGAAAAACTTTTTTATGTGATACACCATATCCACTTGGAACTTTTTCTGAAAATTTTTTAATTGTTTTATATTTATTATTATTTTTTGATAAATCGCTAATTGAAACTGTATTACAACAAAGTCCACCTAAAGAGATAACCTTTTTTTTACAATATATTTTTATTGAGGCCTCAAAATCTTTCGGCCTAAAAGCTGTAGACATGTTTACAGTACAACTTAGTTTGTTTTTTTTAAAAACAATTAGTGATGAATGGGTGTCTTCTGCTTGTAATTTATTAACTCTATTTTCCAATGAACTTACACATTTGTGTGGATTTCCAAACAAATAAATCAACAAATCTACATAATGTATTCCTTGCTGCGCTAAAACACCTCCATCTAATTTCCAATTACCATGCCAATCATTATAATACGCCTGTGGTCTTGACCAAATCAAAGACAAATCAACAAATATTATTTTTTCTTTTTTAATAATTTTTTTTACATACTGTACTGATTTATTTAATCTATTTTGAAAAATTGTGTAAAATTTTAGTTTCTTTTTTTTTGCTATTTTATTTAAGATTTCTAATTCATCAACTTTAAGTACAGGTGGTTTTTCAACAATCACATTTTTATTATGATTGAAACATTTTAAGATATGTTTAAAATGATTTCCAGACTCTGTAGCTATATAGATAAAGTCACTTTTAATATTTAAAAAATTTTCTAATGAATTTTCTGAATTGCAGTTGAACAATTTCTCATACTTTTTAGTTTTTTTTTTATTTTTATCGAATATTGTTTTTACATAGCCATTCTTGATTTCATATTTAAACATATGAAAAACTCTTTTATCAATAACTCTTCCTAATCCTAAAATTGAAAATGAAATTTTTTTTTTCATAATATTTACATATTTTTTATATTTAAAATCAATTTATTGGCTCAAGAACACCTATCCAATATGCATATTCTTCCTCGTAATCAAAGGTGTCTTTTTCAAATAATAATAAAGTTTTCTCAGTTTCTTCATCATATTTGATGTCTCTAATTCGATTTTTAAATTGAATAATATCATGACTTAATATTTTATCATGGTTATCATTAAGCTTGATATGATGTAATTGTCTATACTTCATAAGACTTACCATATATTGGTTTCCGTCTAAATTCTTAAGATTTTTATTTATTTCAGCAATAGCAGATGGGGCCCTAGCTTTTAAATCAAAATATTTTAGAGGCTCAATAAAACCAAAATTCTTGTGTGACTTGTTTAAAGGTGCAATCTCATACAACACGCTACTATCATCTCTTATATCAAATCCATAATGTTCGCCATAAGAAGATATGGGCCAACCATAGTTTTTGATTTTCTCTTCTTCAATAGAGGGATTAATATTAATTTCATCTCCACCTTGAGCTGAATGTTCAGTAGAAAGTAAGATATTTTTTTCTTGATTGTAATAAATTCCTTGAGGGTTTCTATGTCCCATTGAGATAATTCTAAATTTTTTACTTTCTCTATCTATTTCAATTATCTTTCCAAATACACTTTCTTTATCTTGAGCTAAATCTCTTAATCTAAATTCTCCGGTAGAAAAAATAATTTTATTATTATTTGTCTTTGTCATGGCACCACCTGACTGAAGAGGTTGCAAACGTTCATTTGCAATTTTGTAATATTCATCATTTTCATTGACACAAGTGTTTGGGCTAAAAAATTTTTTATAATCTAAATTTTCAAAATTTAATTCTGCTACAAAAATTGACAGATTATAACACCCTTTTTTGAGCTCATATATCAATGAAACATATACCTGGTTATTATCAACCAATAATCCCTTTACGCCATAATGTTTGTGTCCAAAAAATTTTTTATAATTTACTAACTCAGATAAATTTGAAGGAATAGTATTTAAAGAAAAATTTTTATATTTTAGTAAACCTTTGTTTCCATAATTAATTATTCCTTTATGTGAAATTATAAAAATATTTTTTTCAAATAAATCAAAATAACCATGAGGTCCTTGCCAAGGAAGCATCTCTGTTTTTAATTCAGAATAATAGAATTTTTTTTTATTTTTGCTTAAAATTATTTCATTATCAATCAGCCTTTGAAAATACATTCCATGAATGCTTGTAAATTTATAACTTAAATCGATTAAATTTTTTTCTTTTTTTGCTATCTTGTTTTCTAAAATATCAATGTATGAATAAACAAATACATTTTCTTTAATTGTTTGTCTTATATCATAAGGAATCATTAATTTAATTTTTCGAAGAAATTGGCTATTTGAATTATCTATATTTTTGCCAATGAATATGTATGTGATAACCACAAGAAAAAAAAATATAAAAGCAAAGATAATTTTTTTTTTCATATCAATATTCTTAATTACTTAATTTGTACAATTTTTCTGCAAATTTCCAATCTTCTAAAGTATTAATATCAACAGCTTGATATTTTTTTAACTCATAAATTGTGCTTTTATTGCTTGAAATTGTATTTTTTGAGTACCATGATTTTGATGTTCCCCAATAAAACTGTCCTGCATCATGATAAAAATCTTGGAAAGTTTGAGAATTTTTTATGAATTTTTTTTTGTCATTTAAAACAATTCTTTTATTTAATAGTTTGAATGATCTTTCAATCTGCGTAGTGTATTTCTGTGCTGACATTACGAATGACCATTTCATATTTTTAACTAATTTAAATGACTCTTTTAAATCAATAGATTTAACCATAGCAGATGTTGGATAAATACAGCACACATATTTAAATAGTATATTTTTTTTTTTAAACCAATCTAATGAGTGGATTATTACATCTTGAGTTTTTGCTTTATCATTTGAAATTTTTTTAGGTCTTTTAAAAAAAACTTTTGCACCATAGTTTTCTGATATTTTTTGAATTTTCGAAGAGTCTGTTGAAACAATTACATAATCAAAAAGTTTTGAACTTATTGCTTTTTTTATCGCGTAACTAATTATAGGCTTTCCTAAAAAATTTTTAATATTTTTTCCTTTTATTCTCTTGCTACCTTGTCTGGCTGGAATTATTGCAATGTTCATTATATTTCTTTATCTATACTTTGATTGATAGTTTCTAATATACATTATTTAATAAATATATATATATATCTTAATGAAAACAAATCTAAGTTTAGGCTTTATCGGTGGAGGCACAAATTCTACAATTGGAAAAATGCATTTTTTAGCTAGCAAGCTAGACAATAGATGGAAATTAGTTTCTGGTTTTTTTAGTAGAAATAAAAAATCAAACTTAGCGAGTGGTGCCACATATAATATAAATAGATCAAGAGTTTACGACTCATTAAAAAGTTTTATTAAAAATGAGAAAAAAAAATTAGATGCCGTAGTTCTTTTAACACCAACACCTACTCATTATAAAATATTAAAAGATCTTATAAAAATGAATCTTCCAATAATTTCGGAAAAGCCCCTGATTAACAGCGCGGACCAAATGAAAAAGATTAATAAAATATTCTTAAAAAAAAAAAAATTTATCAAAGTGACCTACAATTACACTGGCTATCCAATTTTGAGAGAGCTCAAGGAAATTATAAGACGAAAAAAAATTGGAGAAATAAAACAATTTTTTTTTTATATGCCTCAAAATGCATTTGTTTCAAAAACTTCTCAGAAAATAAAACCAAAAGCTTGGAGATTAAAGGATATTGAGTATCCAAATATCTTTGGTGATTTGGGATCTCATTTAATAAATATGTGCGATTTTCTTTTTGAAAAGACACCAAATAAAGTTTTTGCAAAATTTTTTAATCATTCAAAATATAAAATAATTGACAATGCCTATTTCATGACTGAAATGGATAAAAAAATTTTTGGCCAGTTTATAATTAGTAAAACCTGCCCAGGTATTTCTAATGGATTAGAATTAAAAATTATAGGCACAACAAAGACAGTTGTATGGAAGCAAGATAATCCTGAAAAACTTTTGTTTTTGAACATAGATGGAACTAAAACAGTTTTTGACAGAAGTTCTGCAATTTATGAGGCAAATAAAGATAGATATAATCGTTATAAACCTGGTCACCCTTCTGGTTTTTTAGAGGCTTTTGCAAATATTTATCATGATGTTGCAAATGAAATAGTCTCAAAAAAAAAAAACAATTATACTTTTGGTTTAAAATCATCTCAGAAAATTTCAAATTTTTTTGATGCTTCAATTAAATCTGATAACTCTGGAAAATGGATAAAAGTAAATTAAAGATTTTAGTTTTTGGATGTGGAGCTATTGGATCACATTTAACATATTGTTTAGCTTCGAATAAAACAAAAATTTACACTATCTGCAGAAATGAACACTATGAAGCTATTAAAAAAAATGGTCTTAAATTAAGTATATTTCAAAATGACCTTTTAAAAAAAAAAACTATCTTGAAGGATTCTAAAAACATAATATTTTTAGATAATTTAAATAAACTCAAAGGATTAACTTTTGATTACATCTTTATAACTATAAAATTAAAAGATGTTAAAAAAAAACTAATGCAAAAAATATTGAAGTTCGCGAATAAAGATACTGCATTTATACCTCCTTGCACAGAATTACCATATTGGTGGTTTACAAATATTTTAAAAAAAAAAGAAATAACTGAATTAGATAATTTATATCTCCAAAGATATGAAAAAAATATTATTGGTATGACTATGTGGTTGTCAGGAAAAATAGTTAAACCTGGTGAAACGCTAATAAGCCATGTCCAAAGAGGTTACCCATTAAAAGAGGTAAATAATAAAATGAAGAAAAAAGCAAATTTTTTAAGAAAATTACTTTCTAAAAAAATAATTTCTCCAAATGTAAAAAACATTTACAGTGAAATTTATATCAAATCGATAAATTCTTTTGCTTTTAATTTGGTAGCTTTAAAAACAGAATTTACTAATTTGAAAATTAGTAGATCAAAAAAAACCATAAAACTAATAAAGAATATAATGAATGAATTTGAAACTATCGTAAAAAGATTGAACATTCCAATCTATCAAACTATAAATAGTAGGATTAAACAAACCCTTTTAAGTAAAAATCATACTATGAGCATGTTAAACGATTATAACTCTGGAAGAAAAGTTGAGATCATGCACTGTTGGAACAATTTAAATTTATTGAACAAGGCAATCAATACAAAAACAAAATTGTCAGAAAGAACTTATAATTTAGTAATTAAAAAAATCAAAAATAATGCAAAAAATATTAAATATTTTTAACGTAAAAAGTAAGAGAATATTCGTTGTAGCTGAAATGTCTGCAAATCATTCAAATAATATTAAAAATGCTTACAAAATTATTGATGAAGCAAAAAAAGTTGGTGCAGATGCTATTAAAATACAACTTTACAAAGCAGACAAGATTACAATTAATTCAAAAAAGAAAGATTTTAAAATAAAAAACCAAAATTGGAAAAAATTTAATAGTCTTTATAATCTTTATAATAAAGCAGAAACACCTTACACATGGTATGATGACTTAAATAAATATTGTAAAAAAAAGAAAATTATTCTTTTCTCCTCCGTTTTTGACCTAGAAACTGTTGATTTTTTGGAAAAAAAAAGATGCCCAATTTATAAAATAGCTTCTCCAGAAATTACTGATATTCCACTATTAGCAAAGGTTGCAAAAACAAATAAGCCAGTAATTATTTCTTCAGGTTTAGCCACAGAAAAAGATTTAGATTTAGCAGTAAAAACTTTAAAAAAAAATAAGTGCAAAAAAATAATTATACTAAAATGTACAAGCTCTTACCCAGCTCCCGTAGATGAACTAAATTTATCTGCTATAAGATATATTAAAAAAAAATACAAAACTGTGGTTGGTTTTTCTGACCATTCGTTAGGCACAATAGCTCCAACAGTTGCAGTATCATTTGGTGCAAAAGTGATAGAAAAACACATTAATTTAGAAAAAAACAATAGCTCTGTTGATAATTTTTTTTCATTAAACATTTCTGGTTTTAAAGAGATGGTAAAAAATATTAGAGATACCGAAAAAATGATTGGTAATAATGAAATTAAAATTAGTAAAAATTCAAAAAAGAATCTTTCAGGAAGAAAGTCTCTTTATATAATTAGAGATATTAATAAAAATGAAATTTTTACTAAATATAACATTGGCTCTATTAGACCATCTCATGGATTGCACCCTAAATACTTTAATATAATTTTAGGTAAAAAATCGAAAAAAAAACTTAAATTTGGTCAAAGGATGAGGTTATCTTATATTAAATAGATCATGAAACAAAAAGAGCTTTTATTATTTATAAAAAAAATTTTATCCTCAAAGAGAATAATTAAAAAAAATATAAAACTTCCTGAATTACTTAAGTTAAATATTTTTGAAAATGAAAAAGTGGACTCACTAGCTTTAATGACGATTATATCTGAGCTTGAAACGGTATCAAAAAAAAATATAAACCTTAGTTATTTCAAAATAAAAAAAAATCAAACAGTAGAGAAAATTATCAATAAAATAGTAAAAAAATGAATTTATACTCTATTTTCCTTAAGAATATTCAATTAGAAAAAAGAGTTATTACAGAAAAAACTGAATATTCTTATGGTGAGATATATAATTTTATAGAAAATACATCAAAAATTATTAACAAATCAAAAAAAAATGAAAAAATACTTCTTGTTTCAAATAACTTTTTTTCTTATCTAATTTTATTTTATGCTTGTTCTAAGTTGGGTAAAACTTTTATTCCTATGAATAACTCATTATCAAAGAATCAAATTTTAAGTATTTGTAATTTTATCAAACCAGATTTAATATTCTTTTCTAGTGAATATAATTTTTTAAATAAGTATATAAAAAATAAGACATATTCTGATAGTAATTTTTTTAAAAATATAAATTTAGATATAAATAACAAAAATGTATTGGATATAAAAAAGCTATCAAATAAATATACTAATAAAGATTTCATTGTTACTTTTTCTTCAGGCACGACATCAACACCTAAGCCAATACTTTATACTCAAAAAATTAAATATAAACGTTACTTACATATCAAAAATCTCTATAAAATTAATAAAAATGATAATATTTTGCTAACATCCCCTGTGGATCATTCACTAGGTCAAAGAATATTATTCTTAGCAACTTTAACGGGTTGTAACTTAATTTATTTAAAAAAATATAATAAAAAATTGTTAAAAAAATTTATCAAAAATGAAAACATATCATTTACAATTTTATCGTCAAATTATGTAAATCTCATGAAAAATGAATTATTGAACAAAAAAATTAAGATTAAAAAGATTGTCTCTGCCGCATCAACACTTTCTGTAAAAGATAAATTAGATTTTAAAAAGAAAAAAATTGAACTATATGAAATGTATGGTGCAGCCGAAATTGGCACTATTACTAATTTATCTACATTTAATACAAAAAAAGAGGGATCTGTTGGAAAGATTTTGAAAAACTGTGATGTGAGGATTTTAAACGAAAATTTAAGAATATTAAAAAATAAAGAAATAGGACAAATTGCTTGCAAAACAAATCTTAGATTAAAAAATTACTATAAATCAAAAAAATTAACCAAAGAAACTTTTATAAAAAATTATTTTTTGACAGGTGATCTTGGCTACAAAGATAATGAAGATTATTTGTACTTCATGTCTAGAAAAAAAGATGTAATTATTTCAAGTGGAGAAAATATATATCCATCTGACATAGAAAGGGAAGTGCTTAAATTCAAAAATATTTCTGAATGCTGTGCGATTGGTATACCAGATAAATATTTTGGAGAGGCCTTATTCTTAATATGTGTAATTAAAAGAAAAGATAAAGAAATTGAAACTAAACTAAGAAATTTTTTACGAAATAAATTAGCTAATTTTCAACAACCTTTAGGATACGATTTTATTGACTCATTACCAAAAAATAGATTGGGCAAAGTTGTAAAAAAAGAAATTAGAAAAATTTATATAGAAAAAAAACTAGACTTATCTAAACAAATTAGAAAAATTTTGAATTAATGCAGGAAGTTATTATTAGAACTAACTATGGGAAAAATATAGGATTAGGCCATTTATTTAGAGTCTTAAAATTAGCAAATGAACTAAAAAAATATTACCATGTGGTTTTTGCTGTTGATCAAAAATCAGATATTATAAAAAAAGTATTAACTTTCGAGGTCATTGAACTTTATAAAAATTCAATTTTTAAAAATCAAATTGACGACGCAAATTTATTAAAAAAAAGGACTAAAAATAAAAATATTAAGTTTATTATTGTAGACGATTACAGACTTGACTTTAATTGGGAAAAAAAATTTTTTAGAAATTTCAAAGTTATAGCTTTTGACGACTCAAATACAAGAAAACATCAATGTCATTATATTATCGATGGAAAATGGAATGGAGAAGTTACAAACAATAGATACAAAAATCTTGTGCCAAAAAATTGCATAAAACTACTTGGTCCTAAATATGCAATTATCAATTCTGAGCTGAATAAAAATAAAATAAAAAAGAATATACTTGTATATTTTGGAGGAGCTGGTGACTTATCTAAATACCATGATTTGATATTACAATTTTGTGAGGCAAATAAAGTTTTAAAAACTAAGACTACATTAGACTTGATAATTGGACCTTTGGCATACAATTACCAAAAGGTCATAGATTTAACCAATAAATTTAATTTTATAAATATCGTTAAAAATAAATTTAACTTATCAATCTATTTAAACAGATGTAAATTTGCTTTTTCTAGTTCAAGCTCAATTATTTATGAATTAAACTATTTAAATATTCCAACATGTCTATTCTCTACTTCAGAAAACCAAAAAAATGAAATTTCTGACTTAGAAGATCTGGGTTTTTTTTTAAATATAAATTTAAAGAATCTTAAAAAATCTAATAAATCGCAATTACTTTTTGCATCCTTTTTAAAAAATCTAAACAGAATAAAAAAATTGCAAAACCAAAAAAAAATTACTATTGACAAAAAAGCAGTTAAAAGAATTGTTATTAGTTTAAACAAAAAAAATAATAAAAAAATTAAAGGCAATGTCTTTAAAAACCACTCAAACTTTAAGAAAGGTTTTTTTAAAATTAGTGATAATTTTATTAATAGATATTTAAAGTTTAGAAATTTAGACGTAAATAGAAAAAATAGTTTAAATCAATCACGAATTGAAAAACATGATCATTATATCTGGTGGCTAAATAATTATAAATTAATTGATAAATATTATTATTATAACAAAAAAATATTATCTATTTTTTATCATCAAAAAATTAAAATCAACAAGCTAACTTATTGGTATGGTGGTTGGATGGTTGGTGAGACTAAACCTAAGTTATTTGATATTATTCATTTTTTAAATTTCCAAATTAGAATAACTATAAAAAAAGAAAACTTAAAATGGATTGCTATAATAAAAAAAAAAAATAAGTTTGTTTATTTGATAAATAAAAAATTAAAATTTAATAATATAAAAGATCAATACTTAATAAGTGGTATAAGAAAAAGATTTAATATTTCAAATAAGGATAAATATTATTTTTTAATTAAATGATCAAATTATCAATTATAATTCCTTTCAAAAATTCTGAGAAAAGCATCATTAGAACCTTAAAAAGTATTAAAATTCAAAACATCAATTCTAATATATATGAAGTTTTATTAATTAATGATTTTTCTAATAACAAAACTATTTATAAAATCAAAAAATATATCAATGATCTAGAAAATTTTAAACTTTATAAATCAAAAAAAAATACAACTGGACCAGGTTATGCAAGAAATTTAGGTGTTAAATATTCTAAGGGCAAATTTATTTTATTCTTAGATAGTGATGATTGTTTAAAAAAAAATTGTTTAATTAAGATTTTAAAAAAAATTGATGTAATCAAAAGTGATATATATGCTTTTGGATTTAGTATTATAGATCAGCTTAATAATATGAAAAGACTACAAAGGCATGATCTTCATTTAATGAGGTTAGATAAAATCGAAATTTTTAAAAATTATTTCGATGCATCAATTATACCACAGGTTATTTCAAATCTATTTTCACGAAAATTTTTAATTAAAAACAAAATTAAATTTAAAGAAGGTTACTTTGAAGACATATTATTTTTTTTTAAATCAATTTATTATTCTAAATTAATAAAAACTAATAATGATATATTTTACATTAAATATAATATTAATAATTCAATTGTTAATACCATATCTAGAAGGCATATTTTAAATCATTTTAAAGCCTATAGTGATTGCTATAATTTTATTGCAAAAAAAAAATTCAATAATAATTATAAAACAAAATTAAAATATTTTTACATTAAAGGAATTATTGGCCTCACGGCCGTTTATATAAATAAAGTTAATAGATCAAATATAACTAAGATAAAAAAAAATAGACTTATTAGTAATATACATAAAATATACTCTAAAATACTGTTAGCCAGTAAAATAAAATATGTATATAAGACCGATAAAGATAAATTTGTAAAAAAATTTTTTAAAATTATTGATGAAAAAAAATAAGCTTTTTAGTTGTGAGGATTTGCAGGGTTCGATTTATTTTGGTCCAAATGCTCTAAGACACTGTTGTCAGCGTTTTTTTGTTGATGGTAAAATGGAGGGCGATGTTGAAATTTTAAAGGTAAAGTCTGATAATGACATAAGTGTTGAAAACATAATTTCTGCAAAAAAAAAAATTGTAGATGATCTTAATAATAATAAAAAAACTCCTTGTGATGGATGTCCAAAACTACAGTTTAAAGAATGGACTGACATAAAAAAAATAAACAAAATATCAATTGAGGCACACTCTAAGTGTAATGCAAGATGCTCATATTGTAGTGAAATGTTTTATGGAGGTTTAAACCCAAACTATGATCTAAATAAAATGTTAGATAAATTTAGAAAACTTAATATCTTTGATAAAAATGTAGCAATAACCTGGGGTGGTGGTGAACCTGTTTTGTTAAAAAATTTTAAAAATATATTTAAAAATTTTATTGAAAGTAAATATCCTAAATTTAAAGATATAAGAGTTTATAGCAACTCAATAATTTATAATAATTTAATTCATGAATATCTAGATCAAAACAAAATAATTCTTACTACTTCAACAGATGCAGGGACACAAGAAACTTTTGAGAAAGTAAGGGGTGTAAAAAAAGGTTTTTTACAAATATTTAAAAACTTAGAAAAATATAATACAAAAAAAAGCGGAAATATAATCATAAAATATATTTTAACTTCGGATAATTATAATAATGATGAAATAAACTCTTTTGTTGATCTCATCAAAAATCATCATTTGCTAAATTGTAATTTTGAAATAAGTACAGATTATAAATTTGAAAACCTTGATCTAGAAAAATCTTTATCCATGGTTTATTTTTACAACTCCCTAAGTGCTGCTGGTGCAAAATTTATTCATTTCGATGATCATGTGAGAAAAAGATTATTTAAGTTTTTCAAAGAAAATTTCTCTATTAAACAAATGGAAAAAAACGAAATGTTTAATAACTTAAGAAAATATTTTGATAAAGATATAATTGTTTGGGGGACAGGACGATATGCAGATGAAATAATTAAAAATTCTTTTTTATTTAAAAAATCCAAGGTTGCTTATTATGTTGATGGAATTAAAAAAAAGCATAATAATTTCATTTCTGAAAAAGTTTATGCTCCAAATAAAATACTAACTTCGGATAATCCAATTTTAATTGCTTCTTCAACTTATTGGCAGGAAATTTATAGAAAAATCCTAGACTTGGGTGTAGATAAAAAAAGAGTTATTAACACATTAATAATTTAAAAGATGATTTCAGATCAGTCCAAAAACTATTTCTCATTTTATAATTCTTTTAAATATGAATACTTTAAATTTTTTTATGGAAAAAGGTTTGATAAATTTTTTGAATTAATAAAATATGGAACTATCCCAAGGCCCAATTATGCATTAGGAATTTTAATGGCGGCACATCAAGCAAAAGAATTAGACTATAAGAAAATTTCTATAATTGAATTAGGTTGTTGGAATTTTGAAGGGTTAATAGATATAGAAAACTATATCCATGACATTAAAAAATTTATTGATATAGATTTTAACGTATACGGATTTGAACTTGGAACAGGGCATATTAAAGAAGAAACAAACCCCAGAAATAGATTGTATGAACTGTCAGGTGGTGATTATACTTTTAAAAAAAAAGATAATTTAAAAAAACTTCAATTTTCAGAGCTTGTTTTAGGTGATGTTAAAGATACTGTGCCAAAATTTCTAGAAGAAGGTCACTTAGATGAGGCCCCGCTTGGTTTTATAATTTTTGACTTAGGTTTTTACACCAGTGCCAAAAATGCTTTGCAACTGCTAAATTCGGACTCCAAAAGGTATCTTCCAAGATCTATAATATATAGTGACAATAATTATTTTGTTCTAAAAAATGAAGCTGATAAAGCTGCATTTTCAGAGTTTAACAAAGAGGGTGGTAAAATGATCTCTCCAATTGGAGAACTTGCAGAACAATTATCTGTTTCTTGGAATAAGTGGATATTCTTAGGTAAAAGAATGTATATGCTAAGTGATCTTAAACATGAAAAATATAATATTAATTACGAACAAAAAATAAATAAACTAATCAACTCTAGTTTTAGCGTAACACTTAAAAGGTAAACTTAGTTGGTGAAAAAAAATAAAAAATTTATAAATAAAAATTTAGTAAAAAAAAATTTCTGGGAGTTTGATCTATCGAACTCAGAATTTCATAATACTGTAATAAAAAAATCTGTATTTACTGATGCAAACTTGAGTAATTCAATTTTCTTGAATTCTAAAATTGTTGACACAAATCTTACCCATACAAATTTAAAAGGAGTAGATTTCAGGACATCAAAATTAATAAATGTAAATTTAAGAGACTCTGTCTACAATAATAAAACTAAATGGCCAAAAAATTTTAATCCTCTTAAACATGGTGCTATTGAAAGTAAAAATTTTAACCCTTTTAGTTATAAACGTAAACTTTCATTTAAAACAATAAAATCGCTTTCACTTAAAGAAATCTCCTTTTATAAAAATAAAGCAAAAAAAAAAGAATATTTTTCTAAAGTTAGTAAAATTGAAAAAAAAATTATTTATGAGCTAACAAAAGGTAAAGGATATATTGTAATCAAAAATTTCTATAAGAAAGACATTATTGATAAAGTTGAAAAAATTATCGAAAATAAATTAAAAAAAAATAAAAGTTATAAAAAAGCAACCTCTAGATTTGAAATAGATAAGATGAAAAAATCAATAAATTTTTTTGATCTTTTAAATACTGACGAAATATTCACGAAAATGATACAGCCTAAAATCGCGATGAGTGCTTTTAAAGCATTAATGGGAAAAAATTTTATATGCACATATTATTCTGCACAATGTTCTGTTGCTGGCTCAAGAGGACAGAGCCTTCACTTAGATTATCCTTACGTGAGCTATAACAATCCTGGAGACAAAATACCTATCGGCATGGGGTCAAATGAATTTTTGTTAAGCTGTGGTATTCTTACTTATTTAAATGACTCAGATAAAAAAAATTATGGTCCTATATTATTAAAGAATAGTCATAAATTTAGAAGATTTCCTACATTAGAAGATGTTAAAAAATATAAGTTTACTAAAATTAAAGTTCCAAAAGGAGGAATTGTGATTTTAAATACGTTGATGTGGCATGCTGGTGCTCCAAATTATTCTGAGCAAAATAATCGAAGTTTACTAGTGGCTCATTATACTCCAAACTTCATAAAATTGAGAATGGATTTAAAAAACAATACGAAAAAAAATGTCTTTTCTAGGGATAAAAAAAATAATGGCATTTTAGATCAACTTTTAACTTAAAAGTTTTTAATTTTAACATAAAAAAACCCCAGCTTTTGGGCTGGGGTTATTAAATATTTATAATTATTTCAAAATCACTTAAAAATTTTTTCAGTGCATAAATCAAGCCAATTGAGCTATTAGTACTGGTCAGCTACACGCATTGCTGCGCTTCCACATCCAGCCTATCAACGTGGTGGTCTACCACGGCTCTATAGGAAGAACTAG
>CALSWN010000028.1 GCA_943841085.1 uncultured Candidatus Pelagibacter sp.
ATGTTAAAATTTCAGAACCCGATGTCTCCCCTCTTCAATTACAAGGACCAAACTCAGGAAAAATTATGGAGGCTTTGTTTGGTGAAAGTATTAATGATCTTAAATATTATTGGCTTCGTGAATTAGATTTAGATGGCATTCCTTTAATTGTGTCACGTACTGGTTGGTCTAGTGAATTGGGTTATGAACTTTACTTAAGAGATGGTTCTAAAGGCGATGAGCTATGGGAAAAAATAATGTCTGCTGGAAAAGAGTTTGGATTAAAACCAGGTCATACATCATCTATAAGACGTATAGAAGGTGGAATGCTATCTTATCATGCTGATGCAGATATTAATACTAACCCTTATGAGCTTGGATTAGATCGTTTAGTAAATTTAGATATTACAGATAATTTTATTGGTAAAGAGGCATTAAAAAAAATTAATGCTGAAGGTATTAAACGCAAACAAGTTGGTGTTATTCTCGATTGTGAACCATTAGAAGGTCCCAACACAACGTTTTGGAAAATAATTAAAGATAACAAAGAAATTGGTAAAATTACTTCTGCGGTTTACTCTCCAAGATTAAAAAAAAATATTGCTCTAGCAATGGTATCAATAGATAATTCTGAACTAGGAACAGTCCTTGAAGTTGAAATGCCTTTAAAAAAAAATAAAATTACAATAGTTGAAAAACCATTTTATGATCCAAAAAAAAAATTGGCTGTTTCTTGATTAAATTATTTTGCAATCTATTTAAAAACATTTTATTATTCTGCTTAAATAAGATTAAATATAAAAAAACATCTTTATGATGGATATTCCAGTTTTAATTATCTCATTTAATAATCACAGGTATGTTGAAAATACAATTAAGCAACTAGAGAACTTAAGCCCTACTAAGATGAGTAATATCATTATAATGGATAACAACTCATCAGATATTAATACAATTAATTTTATAAATAAGACTTCATATAAAGTTATACGCAATACTGAAAATAAAGGGCCATGGATAGAGCGGTATCCAGATTTATATGAATCTTTGCCAAATCAATTCATAGTAACAGATCCCGATTTAGAATTTAATAGTAATTTACCAAAAAACTTTATTGAAATAATGTCAGATTTATCAAATAAGTTTGGCTGTCATAAAATTGGTTTTGCATTGGATATCAGTGATTTTGATCAAATGTATAATTCAATTTATTACAATAACTTATCTATTTATGATTGGGAAAAGCAATTTTGGGATAACAAAATTGATGATACAAATTATGAATTATATAATGCAGAAATAGACACAACTTTTTGCTTAATAAACAAACAGGCTTCTAATATATCTTCTAAACGAATTAGAATAGCAGGAAATTTTACAGCGAAGCATATTCCTTGGTATACAAAAAATTTATTTTACAATGAATATGAAAAATATATTTATGGAATTAATAGTTTTTCTACTATCAGTAAATTATTTTTAACCAATGTTCGTGATAATTATAGTATTACAAACAAAAATGATGAAAAATTTCTAATTAATAACTCAATTACTGAAAACTTAAATTTTTGGAAAAAAATTTATCCAACCTGGGAACCTGATACATTCGCTATATTTGATAAGCTCTTGAAAAAAAATAAGGTTTTTATTGATATCGGTGCTTGGATAGGAACAACAAGCATGTATGGCTGTAGAAAATCTAAACACGTTTACTCTGTTGAAGCTGACAATTTATCAATCAAGGATTTATCAATAAATCTATCTAATAACTGTATTAATAATAATTATACTGTAATAGATAAAGCTGTTTTCAATGAAGACGATGCCACCATCAACTTTGGTAAAAATATATTCATGAAAGACTCTAAAATGAATGACTTCACTTCACAAATTCTTAATAAAAATTCAGGTTTTTCTACTCAAGTCAAAACAATCACGATTAATAGTATTCTAAAAAATTACAATATCGAACCAAGTTCTATTTCATTAATAAAAGTTGATATCGAGGGTGGTGAAGAAAATATATTAAATGATTTATATGTTCTTTATAAAAAACACAAAGTGCCACTTTATATTAGCATTCACTATGAGTGGTGGAAAAATAATGATCTAAATCGATTTTCATTTCTAAATCAAAAAAATAAAGATCAGATCAAAAATAATCCATTTGTAGATCTACTTTTTACAGATAATGATATAAAAATTCATACTAATAAAACTAAATTAGATAATATTAAAAATAATAAATTTTTCTTATTGGTTAAAAAATTTTTTAAACGACTATTAGGTAATCCTAAATAAGTTTTTTCCAATAACCATACACACACCGGGTCCCATTTCTAGAGCAATCATAAGTGTCATGCAAAACACCATTTTTAACAACGGTTATGTGTTTTGAACATGATACAATTAAAGTGCCACTTGGTAATTCATCTTTTTTTAAATGCACCTTGCAACCTTGTCCAACAAACATTGTAGGTGTCCATTTCCATCCTAATTTTTTAAGATAATTTTTCAAAACAACTCTATGAGTTCCTGTTCTTGGACTGTCATTTTTTTTTTTAAGTCTTTTGGCAAGTTTAGTACGAGAAGTTGTTCTGAAGTATTCATTTGCCTTGTAAAGATCGTCATATACTTTTTGGTATGCTAAACCTGTAACAATAGCTATTGATCTGACTACACAATCTCCTGCTTTTCCTTTAAATCCAGCAGCTAATCGTCCACCGTCATTAGCTTGAAATTCAAGATTGCTCTTTGAAAGCAATTTTTTAAAAAAATTCACGATTTTCCTTTATGGTCCAATATTTCTATCATGCATTGGGTTGCATACTGTCGCCATTCAGATGCAGTTTTATCTTTTAGACCATTTAAATGCTTTTTATTGCTATCTATATTTTCTTTATGTTTAACACGATCCGATTCTTCTAAATTACTTTCCATGTTAGCTAAGTTGGTCTCCATTGCTTTAATCCAGTTATTACCAAGCTCAACACATTTTTCATCTTTCTTCTCATCGCAAATTTGTTTAAAAAAGTTAAAGATAACATCATCAGATTTAATTTGATTAGACATTAATTATTCTAATAAACGAAGAAGTGGATAAAGTCTAGTTTCAATTATTAAGTGTAGAGTTATTTTTAGAGAATCACTTATAAGTAATATTAAGGGTGGTGTAGGGAGACTGAAACCACCCCTACCACATTTAAAAATGTTTTTTTAATTTAGTAATAATCAATTCTAAGTTTTTTTTTACATAAGGTTTGCTTTTAACGACCCAAACAGATAATGGCCAAGAACTATCTTTTTTATTTCTTGCTATAACATGAATATGTAATTGAGGAACAATATTACCAATTTTTTCAACATTAAGTTTTTTTGTTTTAAATATTTTTTTCATTAAGTTGCTGCAATGAACAATTTCTTTCATCAATAACATTTGATCTTTTGAATTAAGTTCTGAGATATCAGTAATATTTTTTCGCTTTGGAATTAAAATAATCCAGGGGAATTTAGCATTATCAATTAAACGAATACTACATAATTTTAAATCAGCTATTAAATGAGAATCTTTTAGAAAACTTTTACTTGCTTTATTTGCCATATCAAAACATTAATATAAATGTGTTCTATAAGCAAAAATTATTATAGGCTAAATTTATTATGGCTGATAAAAAAATACGTTCTGTTGCTAAAACATTTTCATGGAGACTTTTTATTTTTATCTACTGGGTAATATTTGGGTATGTTTTTACTGGTAGCTTTAAAGGAGCTGGAATATTAGGACTAGGTTCTATAATTCCTCTTTTTTTTTATTATTTTCATGAAAGAATTTGGAATAAAGTTAAATGGGGTCTTAATTAAAAGATAAAGAATATATTTATAAATATTTCTTTATTTTATTATAGGTAATAACTTTATTATTATTCATATAATTGTGATGTTTTTTATATAATATTCAAATATTCAATAAAAGATCTAACAGATACAATTAGTAAAAAAGTGCCAAAAATTTTACTTAATAGTTTTTTATCTATTTTATAAACGGTTTTGGCACCTAATCTAGCCATTATCATTGTAACTGGCACAAAAACTAAGAAGCCTAATAAATTTATATATCCATAGCTAAAAGGTGTATTTACATTATCAATTATTCTTCCACCCAAAATCATTGTTATAGTTCCACTAACTGCAATTAAAAACCCAACAGCTGCTGCTGTTCCTACAGATTTTCTAATGTCATAACCAAAAGTTCTCATGAATGGTACCATTAATGAGCCACCTCCAATACCTAGTGGTACAGATATAAATCCAATAATAATCCCTGATAAATTTTTTATTATTGAAGAAATTTGCTTTGGATTTTCAACAAGTTTTTCTCTTAAAAAAATAAAAAACAATCCAACCATAAAAGCAAAAATTGAAAAAAATAGAACTAAAGCTGGTGTTTTTAAATTTACTGCTAAAAAAGTACCTGCAATTACACCTAGCAATATGAATACTCCAAATGATTTAACCATTTTAAAATCTACAGCATCGTACTCCATGTGAGTTTTGGTAGAAATTATTGAGGTTGGTATTATAATTGATAAAGAAGTTCCAACAGATAAATGCATTCGTGTAACTAAGTCAAAATCTAAAACAGTAAATGCATAATATAAAGCTGGAACCATAATAATTCCACCACCTACGCCAAGAAGACCTGCCATGAAACCCGCACCAGCTGCGGCTATACCTAATACAGCTAGTAAATTAATTATTTCACTAATGTTTAAATTTTCCATTAGGAATTAACTTGATTTGCTTTTTCATTATTCTGAACAATGGTCATTATATGTTTGGCCTTTTGAAAATCAGAGTCTCTTGCCATCATATTGTCACTAAGATACCTTTTCCAGTCTTTTGATCCAATTTGTCCATGATATAAACCAACTGTATGTCTCATAATATGATTAACTTTTGTGCCTAACTTTACTTCTTTCTCTAAGTATTCTAATAATTTCTCTGCTACCTCTTCTCTTGACGGTTCATTTTTTAACCCAAAAATTTCTTTTTCTATCTCAACTAACGAATACGGGTTTTGATAAATAGATCTTCCTATCATTACTCCATCGCATTGCTTTAAATGGTTTTTGATCTCGTCAATTTTAGAAATGCCACCGTTAATAATAATTTCTAAATCAGGATTTTCTTTTTTTACTTTATAAACCATACCATAATTTAATTTAGGAATATTTAGATTTTGTTTTGGTGACATACCAGAAAGAATTGCTTTTCGAGCATGTAATATAAAAGTTTTACAACCAACACCTTTCATTTTAAGAATAAAATTATTTAAATAATCAAAATCTTCAGTATCATCAAATCCAATCCTGGTTTTTGCTGTAACTGGTATTTTACAAGCGTTAACCATGGAGTTAATACACTCTGTAACTAAATCAGGTTCCTTCATTAGACAAGCACCAAACATATTTTTTTGAACCTTTTTACTTGGACAGCCTAAATTTATATTAATTTCATCATAACCCATATCTTCAGCAATCTTAGCAACTTCGGCTAATTCTTTTTTATCAGACCCACCTACTTGAAGGGCTAGTGGCTTTTCTTCTGGGCTAAAAGATAATATTTTTTTTCTATCTCCATGTATAGCAGATTTTGTCGCTACCATTTCAGAATATAGCATTACATTTTTACTCATTAATCTTAGAAAGTATCTGTCGTGACGATCAGTACAATCCATCATTGGTGCTACTGAAATTTTTCGATTAATCTTTTTTTTAGTATCCAAGAGGTTTGCCCATTAATTTATCTGGAAGCCAAGTTACAATTTCTGGAAAAATACATAATATCAATATGGCTAAAGCCATCATTATCATAAACGGTATTGATCCCTTTAAAATTTCTGACAAGCTCACGTCGGGTGTAATTCCTTTTATAATATAAAGATTTAGCCCAACTGGTGGTGTTATTAAACCTATCTCCATATTAATTGTAAATACAATAGCAAACCAATAAGGATCGAAACCTAAAGTAGTTATTACTGGTAACAAAATAGCTGAAGTCATTACAATAACTGCAACTGGTGGCAGAAAAAATCCAGCTACTAATAAAAAAATATTTATCAATAAAAAAATCACCCACTTATTAGTACTCAATTCAATCATGCTTTGAGCTAAAGATTGTGTCACATAAAGTTGAGACAAGGTAAAAGCAAAAAGATAGGATGCAGCAATAATAAACATTATCATCACACTTTCTTTCATTGAAATTTTAAGAATGTTCCAGATTTTTTTTGGTTGATAAATTTTATAAACAAAAGCGATCATTACAAAAACTAAAAAAGCACCCACGCCTGATGCTTCTGAAGGTGTTGCTACTCCTCCATACAGAACATACAAAACACCAGCGACAATAGCTAAAAAAGGAAGAACTCTCGGAAGTACCTCTAATTTTTCTTTTAATGTTGGTGCTTTCTTATTTCTTAATGCTTTTGCAGAGTCTTTATCAATAAAGTAACTATGTATTAAAGCCCATATCGCAAATAACCCAGCCAACATAAATCCTGGGATTATTCCACATAAAAATAACCTACCAATTGAAGTTCCGGTTGCCATTCCATAAACAATTAAGACAATACTAGGTGGGATTAAAACTCCTAAAGTTCCACCAGCTGCTATTGTTCCTGTTGCAATCTGATCCGAATAACCTCTTTTTCTCATTTCAGGAATACCCATTGTCCCTATTGCAGCACATGTTGCAGGGCTTGATCCACTTAGTGCAGCAAATATTGAACAAGCACCAATATTAGAAATAACTAACCCACCTGGAACTCTCCATAACCATCTATCAAGACCTGTATATAAATCTTTACCTGCTGGAGAATTTGCAACGGCCATACCCATTAAAATAAACATTGGTATAGACAACAATACAAAAGAATTTAGTCCCGCATAAAAAGTTTCTGCGAATACATCTAACATTTGTATTCCTTCAAAAGAAACTAACAATACTACTGATACAAAGCTTAATCCAAAAGCAATAGGAATTCCTGAAAACAAAACTATTAATGTAAAAACAGCTACTATTATAGCAATCGTTAAAGGATCCATTATTTAAAATCCCTATCATTAAATAATTTAATTATTTCTGCAAAATATTGAAGAGTCATAAGTATTGAACCAACCAACATTGAAGAATACGGAACCCATAAAGGTGGATCCCAAACACTACCTGTTGTATATTTTTTTACAAAAGCTTCTTCGGTTATTAAAAAACCGTAATAAAATAATACCAAGAAAAACCCTAGACTTAAAAATGATGTAAAAATTTTAAGTTTGATAATATTTTTTTTTGACAAAAAATCATATATCCATTCCATGCTAACATGTGCTTTTTCACTTAATACATAAGCACTTCCAATAAAAGTTGAGGCAACTAAAAGCATTGTAACAAGTTCATTTTGCCATGTAATTGCTCTTTGGAAAAAATATCTTTCTAAAACTAATTCAACAATAATTAAAATTGATAATCCTAGAGCTGCCACAGCGAAAGCACCACATGCTTGTGAAATAAGACTACAAAATTTTAAATATTTTTTAATCATAAAAAAAACCCCTACTTAATTTTCATAAATAGGGGTTAGTTATATATTATTTTTATTTAACTGCCAAAGCCATATCGATCAATTTTTGACCACCTGGCACTTTTTCAGAAAAACTTTTATATGACGATTTTTTTGCAATGGATAACCATGCATCGAAATCATTTTTATCCATATAAGCTAACTCAACTCCTGCAGCTTTATATGCTTTTTCGAAAGTTTTGTCTAAACCAGCAGCTTCTTTAGTCATAAATTTTTCAGCTTTTTTTCCAGCTTTTAATAAAGCTTTTTGTTGTGCGGAATTTAAAGCATTAAAATTCTTCTTAGACATAAGAATAGGCTCATACATAAACCATAGTCCATATTTTCCTGGAGGAGTTGCACATTTAACTTGTTCATAAATTTTGTAACTTACAAAACTTCCTGAACTAGTATTTGCACCAGTTAATACTCCAGTCTGCAGACCAGTATAGATTTCAGAAGAAGGCATTTTTTGAATACCAGCACCTGCTGATGCTAACATTTGGTTAAATGCTTTTCCTGCTGCTCTCATAACTTGTCCTTTTGCGTCAGCTGGACTCTTAATACATTTTGTTTTTGAAGCAAAACCACCTGCTAACCATGCATCAGATAATACGATTACTCCTGCATTATCCATAATTTTTCTAATTTCATCCATCATTGGAGATTTGTTTACTCTTAATGCATGTTTATGGTTTTTAACCATTCCTGGCATCAATGTAATATCAAACTCTGGGTGAAATTTTGCTGCATAAGCTAAAGGGAACGCTGAAATATCCAGCTGACCAGTAGTCATTGGTTTCCATTGCTCTTTAGGTTTGTACAACGATTTAGCTGGATAAATTCTAACATCCATATCAACGTTTGCTTTTTTTACTTCATCAGCAATGATTTGAACCATTTCATGACGTACATCAAATGAACCATCAGCTCTTGGTGTTCCTGGCCATTGGTGACTTGCTTTAAGTGTTACAGCATAAGCTGAACCAATAGTTGTTAATACCAAAACTAATGCTGTGAAATATAAAGATATTTTTTTAAACATTATTTTTCCTCTCTTTAGTTATATAAGTCGTGCATTAAATTGAAGATCTTGATAAGAGTCAATACTACAAAATTGTTTAATTAATATGGATGGACCTTTAAAAAACCTATTAGTTCTTGATTTAACTAGAGTTTTAGTTGGACCTTATTGTACCATGATGCTCTCAGATTTGGGTGCAAGAGTAATTAAAGTTGAGGCACCAGAAGTTGGAGATGACTCTAGAAAATTTGGTCCCTTTATAGAAAATTACTCAGCTTACTTTATGTCACTTAATAGAGGTAAAGAAAGTATTGCACTAAATTTAAAAAATACGGATGATAAAAAAATTTTTGAAAAAATTTTAGCTAAAGCAGATATTCTAGTTGAAAATTTTAAACCAGGTACATTAGAAAAATGGGGTTATGGCTGGAAAGATATTTGTAAAAAATATCCTAAATTAATTTATGCATCTGCTTCAGGATTTGGACAAACAGGACCTTTAAAAGAATTGCCTGCTTATGATATGGTTGTTCAAGGAATGGGTGGATTGATGAGTGTAACAGGTCAACCAAACTCAGAACCAACTAGAGTTGGTACTTCGATTGGGGATATTACCGCAGGACTATTTACTACTATTGGAATTAATGCAGCTCTTTACGATAGAGAAAAAACTGGTAAAGGAATGTTCATTGATGTTTCAATGTTAGATTGCCAAATTGCAATTTTAGAAAATGCAATTGCAAGATATCTTTCGAAAAATGAAATACCAAAACCAATGGGTTCACGTCACCCGTCTATTGCTCCTTTTGAAGCTTTTAAAACTAAAGATAGCTACATAATTGTTGCAGCAGGTAATGACAAATTATTTGAAAAATTATGTAATGTTTTAAATGTTTCAGAAATTTATAAAGACTCAAAATTTAATACAAATCTATTAAGATCTCAAAATATGGATGAATTAAAAAAAATTTTAGAAGATAAACTTTTGTTAAAAAATACCAGTGAATGGGTAAGTATAATGGAAAAAGAAAAGATTCCATGCGGCCCTATATTTAACATTAAAGAAGCAGTTGAAAATCCACAAGTTGAGTCTCGAAACATGATTGTTAAAGCGCACCATAAAGTTATCGGTGATTTTAAATTGGCAGGAAACCCAATAAAAATGTCAGCTTATAAAGATGAAAAAACTAGGGGGGAGATCCCAGACTTGGATGAACATCGAAAAAAAATTTTAGAAGAATTTAATAATTAATTATTAGACTCAGTATCCTCTAGAGTAGTGTTATCAGTTTCAGCCTCAGTTTCAGCTTCTGAAATTTGATCTAATGAAACTTCTGGTTCCTCAGATGCAACTTCTAACTCTGGATCAACATCTACTTCTGGTTCTGCTTTGGCTGTTAATTCTTCTAAATCCTCTTGAGATACTTGAATTTTTTCAGGAATTTTTCTTGCTCTTTTAGATGGCAAAATTGGAGTTCCACTTTTTGAAATTTCACCTTTGTACATACTTTCAAAATCATCACCTACAACTTCATCGTCTTCAGAACCATCGTCAACTTGTTCAACATGTTTTCTTAGTTTGTGAATGGCACTTTCCTTAAGATCAAGAACTTTAATATTCTCTTCTGCAATTTCTCTTAATGATATGACTGTGTTTTTGTCATTATCTCTATCTAGTGTTGGTTCTACTCCTGAATTTAATTGGACAGCTCTTTCTTTAGCAACTAGTACTAATTCGTAAGGACTTTCAACTTTATCTATGCAATCTTCAACAGTTACTCTAGCCATGCGCAGTGTCTACACACTGACATGCTGAAAATCAAGGAGAATTTTATATATAATTTGGATTAAGTCTATTTCTTATGAAAAATAGTGAAATAATAGCTACTAAGATATAAAAACCAGAGATCATTGCAATTTGCTCAATAGAATAACTATTATCTATCAAGATACCAAATAAAGCAGTTCCAAAAGCTGTTGATAAAACCATCAGCGCAGTGGTTAAGGCTTTAATTGATCCTATATGCTTTACTCCGTAAATTTCTGCCCAAGTAGAGGATCCTAAAACATTTGCAAAACCATTAGATATTCCAATTAAACCAAGAAACACAAATGATGAAATTGGACTATTAAAATAAAAAAGTACAAAAGCGGATAATAGCAAAGGTATATTCATGTAAATTAACAATCTTCGACTACTAAACTTATCAATTAGAAAACCAGAAAAGAATAAAGTTGTAACTGATAAAATTGAATAAACCATAAATGATTGTGCAATAACATAAGGTCCCCAACCCTTTGAGGATGCTATAAAAGATTGATAGACAAAAGTTCCTGTAGCAATCCATGGCATTGCCAACATATTTAAACAAACTATGTAAAATCTGTAATCTTTCAATACTTCTATTCGTTTCCATTGTTTAATTTCTTTTAATTTTTTTTCTTCATCTATTAAATTTTCTCTTGAATCTAAATTAACATTTTTAACTAAGTAAAATGAAATCAATGGTAATATTAAAATGACCAATATTGAAATTGATAACCAAATTATTCTCCATTCAATTATTGATAGCAAAAAAACTATCAATAAAGGAAGAATAAATTCTGCCAAGGACAACCCTAACCAAGTTGTACTTAAAGCTCTACCTCTAGTTTTTTCAAAGTATCTTGAAATAGTAGTAGTTGCAGTATGTGACATTAAACCTTGTCCAGATAATCTCATTAAAAAAATTGAAAAAAATAAAAATACTATCGATGAAATTTTTGAAAATAAAAAACAGGAAATAGCTAACAAAATAATCACATAAGATGCAAACTTTAGGATATTCATATCATCTATTTTTTTACCAATCCAAACTAATATAAAGCTACTTAATAGTGTTGCAGACGCGTAAATTGATCCAAATTGTCCATGAGATATAGAAAGTGTTTCTCTTATACTTGAATTAAATAATCCAAGAAAAAAACTCTGTCCAAAACTAGAAAAAAATGTAAAAATAAAACCAAATAAAATTATTTTAAGATTCAAACTTTTAAACATAGGAAATATTAATTATGTCTTGTAATGTTGCTTTCATTGGTCTTGGTGTTATGGGTTATCCAATGGCTGGTTTTATATCAAAAGCTGGTCACAATGTAACTGTTTTTAATAGAACTTCATCAAAAGCTGATAAATGGATAAAAGAATACAAAGGCTCTAAAGCAGATACTCCAGCAAAAGCCGCTGATGGTGCAGATTATATATTTACTTGTGTTGGAAATGATAATGATCTTAGAGAGGTAACTTTTGAAGATAATGGAATTTTTAAAACAATTAAAAAAGGTGCGGTATATATTGATAACACGACAGCCTCTGCAACTATTGCAAGAGAGATTAATGATTACGCAAAAAAAAATGGTTTTGGTTCTTTGGATGCTCCTGTGTCGGGTGGTCAAGCTGGAGCAGAAAATGGTGCACTGACTGTGATGATAGGTGGTGATCAAGCAGACTTTGATAAGGCTAAAGACAAAATAGATTGTTATAGTAAAAAAATGAAATTACTTGGTGGTCCAGGTAATGGTCAACTGGCAAAAATGGTTAATCAAATTTGTATTGCTGGATTGGTTCAAGGTTTATCAGAAGCAGTTAATTTTGGAATGAAAGCTGGATTAAATATGGAAGATGTAATTGAGGTAATCTCAAAAGGAGCTGCTCAATCTTGGCAAATGGAAAATAGATACAAAACAATGATTGAAGATAAATTTGATTTTGGTTTTGCTGTAGACTGGATGAGAAAAGATCTTAAGATTGCTATGGATGAAGCTAAAAATAATGGCTCATTATTACCAGTGACTGAGCTAGTTGATAAATATTATAGTGAAGTACAAGAATTAGGTGGTAATCGTTGGGATACATCTAGCTTAATTAAAAGATTTAGAAAGTAGTATTGTATGCAACCAGCATACTATGAAGATTTTAATGAAATAAAGAAGAAGATCTGGTTAATGCTAAATGACTCAGTAACCAATCGAAATTCACAATTTAGAATACCAACTTTTATCTGTGGTAACCAATCTGATTTTGATGGAAGAATTGTAGTATTAAGAAAATCAGATCAGAAAAATAATATAGTTCAGTTTCATAGTGATATTAGATCAGACAAAATTGAAAAATTAAAAGATAACTCAAAAGCAGCAATGCTTTTTTATGATAAAGAAGAAAAAATTCAAGTAAGATTAAAGGTGATGTGCACAATTAATCATGACAACAACATTACTAAAGAGTCTTGGTTAAAAACAGGACACATGAGTAGAAAATGTTATCTAGTTAATAACGGTCCTGGAACAGAGTCTGATAAACCTACATCAGGTTTAAAACCTGAATTAGATAATTTTGGATTTACAATAGAACAAAGTGAAGTTGGATATAAAAATTTTACAGTTATTCAATGTGAAATTAAATCAATTGAATGGCTTTATCTTGCCGCTAAAGGACATAGAAGAGCTAAATTTGATTTAGAAACTAATAAAAATACCTGGTTGGTTCCATAAATTGATATGCTAGATTTTATAATAAAATACATTGGTTTTTTTGCTGCATTTTGTACAACAATTTCTTTTTTACCGCAGGCAATTAAAGTTTATAAATCCAAAAGTACTAAAGACATTTCTTTATATATGTTTCTAATTTTTACAATTGGTACTTTTTGTTGGCTAGTTTATGGGTTAGTTATTTCATCAGTCCCCATCATGTTGGCTAACACTATAACATTAGTTTTAAGTTTTTTTATTCTAATTTATAAGATCAAATACAAATAAAATTATTTATTTATAATTAATTAAAATACAGTCTTGGAGTATTTTTTCCAATTTTCTTGATAATGAATAGCATTTTCAGTAATTAATTTTTCTTCTTCACTTGATACCTGACGTACGATTTTACCAGGGGAGCCCATAACTAACGAATTATCAGGTATAACTTTATTTTCTGTTACAAGTGCATTTGCACCAATAATACAATTTTTACCTATCTTAGCACCATTAAGAATAACAGCTCCAATACCAATTAAAGAATTATTACCAACTGTACATCCGTGTAACATCACAAGATGACCAATTGTTACATCTTTACCAATTTTTAAAGGATACCCAGGGTCAGTGTGTAATACACTTCCATCTTGAACGTTAGAACCTTCACCAACATAAATATTTTCAACATCTCCTCTTAATGTGACATTAAACCAAATACTTGTGTTTTTTTCTAAATTTACATCTCCAATAATAGATGCATTAGGTGCAGACCAATTATCTCCTGAATTTTTTACTTTTTTATCTTCCAAATTATAAAACATATCTTATATATTATTATATCATGCCAATTAAAACACCAATTTGTGATTTTGGTCAAGTAGCTAAAAACTTTGAATTAAAATCAACTAATAATGAAATTATTAAATTAGATAATGTAAAAGGTGAAAATGGTACACTAATAATGTTTATATGTAATCATTGTCCTTATGTTAAAGCTGTAATTAAAGATATCGTTAATGACTGTAAAAATTTAGAAAAACTAGGTATTTCATCAATAGCAATATGTTCTAATGATGCAGTTAATTATCCTGAAGACTCATTTGATAATATGGTAAAGTTTTCTAGAAATTATGAATTTAGTTTCCCCTATTTATCTGATGAAAATCAAGAAATAGCTAAAAGATACAATGCAGTATGTACGCCAGATTTTTTTGGTTACAATAAAAACTTAGAGTTACAATATAGAGGAAGAATTAGAGAATTAAAAGATTTAAAACCAGTGAGATCTGGAGAAAGTGATTTATATAAAGCTATGAAACTAATTTCAGAAACAAGTAAAGGACCAAAAGAACAGATACCAAGTATGGGTTGTGGAATAAAATGGTTGAATAATTAATGCATTTAATAGTTACTAGATCTTTTCCGCCAGAACTTGGAGGCATGCAGAACTTAATGTGGGGTTTAACAAATGAATTATCTAAACACTACATGTTGAAAGTTTTTGCTGATTATCACAAAAATCATAAAGATTTTGATGAAAAAATATCTTTTTCCATAGAAAGAGTTGGTGGTATTAAATTACTTAGAAAGCACAGAAAAGCTCAGTTAATCAATGAATATATAAAGAAAAATAAAGTTGAGAGCATAATAGCTGACCACTGGAAAAGTCTTGAGTTAATTAAAACTGACAAAAAAAAAATATGTTTAATACATTCTAAAGAAATAAATCATGAAAAAAGATCTAATCTCAACAAAAGAGTTTTAAAAGTATTAAATAATGTAGATATAATTATTTCAAATTCTAGATTTACAAAAAAATTAGCTATTCAATGTGGTGTTGATGAACATAGAATTGTTGTAATCAATCCTGGAGTGGATCAGGTAAAAGAATTAAATAAAAAATCACTAGATAATGTCGAGAGTTTATTGAAACATAAGTATCCAAGGTTAATTACTATTTCTAGATATGATAAACGAAAAAATCATGAAAAAGTTGTTATGGCAATTAGAAATTTAAAACAAATTTATCCTGATATTATCTACATCTGCATTGGACACGGTGATGAAGAAGAAAATATAAAAAAGCTTGTGGAAGAACTTGGTCTAAAAGAGCAAGTTATGTTTTTTAAAGATATTTCCAATGAGCTTAAAAATTCTCTTTTAGCTAAATCTAATTTATTTGTGATGCCCTCTATAATTTATAAAAAGTCTGTTGAAGGTTTTGGCATTGCTTACATTGAAGCTGCACAATACGGAATACCCTCTATTGGTGGTATTGATGGTGGAGCTTCCGATGCAATTGAAAATGAAAAAACTGGATTAATATGTGATGGAAATAATTTAGATGCAGTTTATTCTGCAATTGATTCAATGTTAAAAAATAAAAAATATTTAGAATATGGAAAAGTTGCTAAAGAAAATTCTATTAAATTCAAATGGGATAAGATAATAGAAGAGTATAAAAAATTATTATCTTAGACTTTTATCTAATTTTTCAAAAACTTTATCAGCGCTTAACTTAGTTAAATCATTAACCTGTATTGCTTTAAATTTTTCTCTTTCTATACTTACTTTATGGGCAGTGGTATGTTTGCCAAATAAACTTAAACCTTTAACATCAAGGTGTGCTGCCATATGAGCTGGTCCTGTATCGTTTGCTACAACAAAAGAGCTATCTTTAATTAAAGAAGTTAATTGAAAAATATCTAATATCTTTTCATCATCCAATATTGAGATTGCATTAACATCTTTAGTGTCATTAATTTCTGAAGGACCGGGAGCAACAATAATCTTATATTTATCTTTATATTTATTTTTGATTAAATCGATTAATTCATTGTAGTAAGGCCATTTTTTAATATTCAAATGTGCAGAACAAAATGGAAAAAGAATAATATATTCATCTAAATTATAATTTTTTTTTATATTATCTATATTTATACCAGCCCAACTAAAATCAGGCTTCGTAGTATTTAAGGTAGTTAGGCCAGATACTTTTAGTTGGTGATCAAACCTATCTAAAACAGGATTTTTATCAAATTCTTCTTTTGAAATATTTGTAGGTAAAGTTGTTTCAGAACTAGACCATTTATCAAGTTTTGCTTTTGGGTATAGAATATTCTTATAAAAAGTTGTTCTTGAAGAGTTTTGAAGGTCATAAATCTTTTTAAAATTAAAATTTTTTAAACTTCGAGTTAATTGATAAAGATAAATAAGATTAAATCTTGATAATCTTTTATCTAAAATAACGTTATGAATAAATGAGTTTTTTTTAAATAATTCAAAAAATGGCTTAGTGGTTAATAAATGTATCTGATCTTCTTTATGATTTTCAGAAATATCTTGAATTGCACCACATGCTTGGGCTATATCTCCAAGTGAACCATGTTTGATAATTAAAATATTAGACATATTATTAACAAGATAACATACTATAAATTTTTATGAATAAAATTCTAGTTGAAGTTTCAGTGGGCGAACTTTTAGATAAAATCTCTATTTTGGAAATTAAAAAGGATAAGATCAAAGATAAAGAAAAACTAAAATTTATTAATTATGAACACAAAATTTTAAATGACCAATTAAATAAAAATGTTGGAACTAATAATAAACTGAATGATTTATTTCAATCGCTAAAAGAGATTAACGCAAGATTATGGATTATAGAAGATGATAAAAGAATGTGTGAAAAAAACTCAACTTTTGATGAAAAATTTATAAAACTTTCAAGAGATGTACATTTTTTAAATGATGATAGAGCTAAATTAAAATTACAAATCAATGAACTTACAGGCTCAGTAATTAAAGAAATTAAAGAATATCAAAGTTATTAATCAAACATGAAAGAGAGTATTTATAATACAGATTCTAAATTTTCATATAAGAAAATTAATATAGAATTAAATAATTTTTTAAAGATTTACAACAACAGACCTATTAAAAACAATGTTGGCGGATGTCAGATTAATCATGCTTTTGCTCTTTACTGTATCTTAAAAAAAATAAAACCAAAATTAGTTATTGAGTCTGGTGTGTATAAAGGACAAACTACATGGCTAATTGAAAAAACACTTCCTAAAGCAAAACTAATTTGTATTGACATTGATTTGTCACAAAGAAAATATATTTCAAAAAAAGCACAATATTCTAATATCGATTTTAAGTTTCATGATTTTTCAAAGATACCTGTTAATACACTAGTGTTTTTTGATGACCACATAAACCATTTGAATAGATTAAAAGAAGCAAATTTTTTTGGAATTAAGAATATTATATTAGAAGATAACTACAATTATAAAAGTGGAGATTTTCAAACGATTAAGCAATTATTTGAAAATCATAAATTCATTCACAGTGAAAGTTATTTTAGCTATTTAAAAACGTTATTCATATTCTTAATAGTCATAATAAAAAAAAATATTTTAAATAAATATAATGCTTACGAAGATATTGACAAAATAAATAACAGAATAAGAGATTATTCTTTTCATAAAGGTTATTCGAATAATATAAAAAAAAAAATTTCTGTTTATTTTGAATTTCCTCCTTTGATCAAATTAAAAATGAAAACTAAGAAACCTTTATTTAAAAAAATTCATGTCAATTTAAATAAATTTTTAAATGAATTAAAATTCTATAATTATATAACTTTTATTAAGTTAAAATAATCATTTTGTTAAAAACTATATTTTTTTTCAAAAAATTTTATAATATTATGAATTACAAAAGTCATAAATAAATATATTCCACCTGCTACAATAAATACTTCTATAGGTTTAAATGATGTGGATATAATATATTTCGCTACACCTGTTATATCCATCAATGTTACTGTGCTTGCTAAAGATGTTCCTTTCATCATCAATATAATCTCATTTCCATATGCTGGTAATGATTGTCTAATTGCAATTGGAATCTGAATTTTATAGAAAATAATTTTACTTGAAACTCCTAAACTTTTTCCAGCTTCTACAATTCCAGGTTTTATAGTTTGAAATGCAGATCTTAAAATTTCTGAAGTATATGCTCCTGTATTCAGTGCAAAAGCTATTATTGCACACCAGTAAGGTTCTTTAAAAACAACCCAAAGAAACGTTGATCTAAAATACTCTATTTGTCCTAAACCAAAGTAAATTAAAAAAATTTGAACCAAAAGTGGTGTTCCTCTAAAAATATATGAATATCCATATGCAAATTTATTAATAAGTGGATTTTTATTTAATCTTAAGATTGCAAATAAAAGACCAATAAATATTCCAAATAATAATGAAAGTGATAATAATTTTAAAGTTACTGCTGCAGCAATTAGTAGTTTTGGTAAACTTGTAACCATTAATGTAAAATCCATTAAAATCCCCTGCTATATTTAACTTCAAGTCTATTAATTAGTTTCATACTTAAAAAAGTAAGCATTAAGTAAATCAATGCAGCAACAGAATAAAACAATAAAGGATCCCTTGTTGATCCAGCTGCAATGTAAGATTGTCTCATTATTTCAACCAATCCAGTTACCGATATTAATGAGGTATCTTTTAATGTTATCTGCCAAACGTTACTTAAATTTGGAATGGCAAGCCTTAACATTTGTGGCATAATTATTTTAAAAAATTGGATGTGTTTTTTGACTCCTAAAACTTTTGCTGCCTCAAATTGACCTTTGTCAATTGACTGGATTGCACCCCTAAAAACTTCTGTTGAATATGCACCAGAAATAATACCAATTGCAAAAGATCCAGTAATAAATGCGTTTATTTCAATGTATTCAAAATATCCAAATATTGAAGCGACGTACATTATTGCTCCACTTCCTCCAAAAAAGAAAAGGTAGATTACTAATAATTCTGGAACACCTCTAATAACTGTGGTGTATGAATTTGCTATAAAATTTAAAAATTTTTTATTTGATAACTTTAGTGGTGTAAAAATTAATGCAAAGAAAAAACCAATTAACATTGCTGTAATAGACACTACTATTGTCATTAGAGTTGCATAAAACAACTCATCACCCCAACCAGTATTTCCAAATGTTAGAAGTTCCATATAGATTGGCGACTATATAGTATAGTCGCCAAATCTAAAAATTAATTACATAGAAGCATCAAAACCGAACCACTTAGTAGCGATTCTGCTAATGTCTCCATTTTTTCTTGCTTTATTAATAGCACTATTAAAAGCTTTTAAAAGTTCAGTATCATCTTTTCTAATACCAACTCCAACACCATTTCCAAATGCTCCACCTGAAAAAGTTGGTCCAACTAAAACAACTGGTTTTCCAGATTTTTCCGCATAATCACTAAATGCTACGGCAGCAGCTAAAGCAGCATCACATCTACCAGAAGTTAAATCCAAATTAACTTCGTCTTGTGTTTTATATGTTCTTACATTTACCTTTCCTACATCACCTGAGTCTAAAAAGTTTTGGTGAATTGTAGCTGTTTGAACACAAACTGTTTTTCCAGCTAAAGCAGCTGTGATAGTTTTTAGTGCTTTTTTTGCAGCTGAATTTGGTTTTGACAGGTTTATTCCAGCTGGTGTATCCATTCCTTCAAGGCTTGACCCTTTCATGACTGCTAATGAAGCAACTTCATCTGCATAGCCTTGAGAAAAATTAATAGTTTTTAATCTTTCGTCTGTAATAGACATACCTGCCATTATTACATCAAACTTTTTAATGATAAGGCCTGGAATCATACCGTCCCAATCTTGTTCAACCATCTCACATTGTTGTCCAATGTATCTACAAAGTGTCCAAGCTAATTCAACCTCAAATCCAATTAGTTTGCCTGAAGCATCTTTTGAATTCCATGGAGGATAAGCCCCTTCTGTACCTATTCTTATTTTGTCAGCGTTGGCTGATATTGTCAAAAATAAAGTTATTAACAATCCCAAACTGAATTTTTTTAATATATTCATTGTTTTCTCCTTTAAATAAGAATTAAGTATTTCATAAATTAATGAAATTAAAAAGAAAAATTAATGATTTATTGATGTGGAAAAATTCCAAGAACAATCAAAACTTGGTATATAAACTCTTGATAAATTAGTGTTACCAAAATGATGATTGAATACATTTAACCATTTTTCAACTTGGTGGGGTTTTTTATCTTGACTTCCTACTTGAGTAGTTATCGCACCTTTTGGTTTTAAAATTCTAACAAGTGACTCCATATTTTTTTCTGCTAAATCTATACAAAATTGATCATCATTTAGGTCAACAAATATATGATCATATGTATCGTCACTAACAGATTTAATGCTTTCAAAAGCATCTCCCCATACACACTTAACTGAATTTTTTTCAGTAGATTTTTTACCAATATCACCTAAATGTTTATTGCAAACATCTACAACCTCTGGATCAAGTTCATACCAATCAACAAAATTAAAATTTTTTGAAATACATTCTCTTGCAACACCACCATCACCACCACCTATGATAGCACCTCTTTCATTTTCTTTATTTAATTTTAATCCAGCTCCAACAAAAGTTGAACTATATAAATGTTCATCAGATGTAGCAACTTGAATTTCTCCATCAATAAATAATGATTTACCAAATTGCTCTAAATCTAAAATCTCAATGTGTTGACCCACTTTAGATTTAAAATCTTCAAGAATATCATTAACAACATATAACTTTTGCAAACCAGGAGAACTATAAATATCGTGATATAAGGATTTAGTATCTCTATTAAATTCTTTTTTAACAATTCTCTTAAATTTAAATTCTTTTTTAATAATATCGATAGCAATAGATGGTTTTACTTTTCCACAAGTAAAAAAATCAAAACTAATTATTCCTTTTTCTGGAAATGTATGAAAACTAATATGACTTTCTGCTAATAATGCTAAAATTGTAAAACCCTGTGGCTCAAATTTATATTTAGAAATATTTAAAATTGTTACTTTAGCAACTCTTGCAATATCATGAATGACTTTTTCATAAAAAGAAGAATCATATTCTTTAGTTGTGCCTATAATATCTAAAGTAATATGCTCACCAACTTTAGTCATTAAAAATTATCCTCTTTTATAATTTTTTGCTTTCGATAAAACTTTACTCATTTCTTTATTAGAAAGAATTTTAGGCTTACCCAGCTTCAAACTTGTTATATACTGAAGTGATATATTTTCAACCTCTTCAGCAAGTTCAAAAGCTTTTGATAAATTTTTTTCAAATGCAATCTGTCCGTGATTTGATATTAGACAAGCATTTCTATTTTTTAAGGCTACTAATATATTTTTTGACAAAGCTCGTGTGCCAAAAGTTGCATATTTCGCACATTTAATGTCTTTACCACCAGCCATTGCCACCATGTAATGAAATGCTGGTATTCCTTTTTTATGAGCTGAAATAGCAGTCGCATTTGTTGAGTGGGCATGTACGATAGCATTGGCTTCCTTTTTTTTAAGATAGATATCTTGGTGAAATTTCCATTCAGATGATGGAACTCCATAATTTTTGTCAAATATACCATCTAAACCAACGTAAACGATGTCTGAATTTTTTAAGGTTGAGTATTTTTTTCCTGAAGGAGTTATAAAAAACCCATTTTTATATTTAATAGATATATTTCCCGATCTTAAAGCTGAAAGTTTTTTGTTATTAAGCATTTTAGCATATTTGATAATCTCAGATTTTATTTGTTTCATTTAAATAATTTTCTTAATCCATTTGATGATGCTTCACAAATTCCTTTTTCTGTGATTAATCCTGAAATATATTTTGCAGGTGTTACATCAAAAGCTAAATTCATCGAATTGCTTTTTTTTGGATATATTCGTATTTTTTTAATATTCTCATTTTCATCTAGCCCTTCAATATGAGATAATTCTTCTGAATTTCTTTCTTCTATTGGAATATCCTTGAAGTCCTTTATATCCCAATCAATAGTTGAACTCGGTAGCGCAACATAAAAGGGAATGTCATTATCATGCGCTGCTAGTGCTTTTAAATAAGTTCCAATTTTATTTGCGACATCTCCTGTTGATAAAGTTCTATCAGTTCCAACAATACACATATCCACTTCTCCTCTTTGCATTAAAATTCCACCTGTATTATCTGCAATAATTGTATTTGATACTTCTTCTTCATTTAACTCATAAGAAGTTAAATTTGCTCCTTGGTTTCTAGGCCTTGTTTCATCAACCCAAACATGAACTGGTATTCCTTTCCTATGCGCATGATAAATTGGTGAAGTAGCAGTACCCCAATTAATTGTTGCTAACCATCCAGCATTACAGTGAGTTAAAATATTAACTGTACGGTTCTTTTTTTTATAAATTTCTTCTATTACTTTTAATCCATTTAATCCAATATTTTTACAAAATCTAATATCCTCTTCACATATTTCTTTAGCTTCCTTTAATGCTATATCTAAAATTTTATCACTATTAACCCCTAATAATTTTTTCATCATACGGTCTACTGACCATTTAAGATTTATTGCTGTAGGTCTTGAATTAATTAAATTCTCTGCTGATTTTTTTAAAAATGATTTATCATTATTTTCCAATATTGATAAAACCAAACCATATGCAGCTGTTGCTCCAATTAAAGGAGCTCCTCTAACTTCCATCATTTTAATGGCATTTATAGTGTCTTTTACTGTTTTTAGATCTTTAATTATAAATTGATGTGGAAGCTTAGTTTGGTCAATAATTTTTACAATATCATTTTCAAACCAAATAGTTCGGTATTCTTTTCCTTCTATTCTCATTTATTTAAAACTCTTCCTGCTATGGTTTTGAGTTTGTCTTTTGTCTTTTGAGTTCTTTTTTCAGGTGCAGTAATAATTGCTACATCTAAACAATTGTTTGTCGAGTCTTTTGGATCAATATGTTTTTCAAAATTATTTATTAGATTTTTAATCATATTTTTTGCTTTTGCAGCATTATCTAAAAGAACTTTTATAACTTGTTGTACATCAACATTTTCATGATCCGGGTGCCAACAATCATAATCGGTAACCATTGAAACCGATGCGTATCTAATTTCTGCTTCTCTTGCTAATTTGGCTTCTGGCATATTGGTCATTCCAATTACATCAGCTTTCCAAGATCTATATAAATTTGACTCTGCTAATGTAGAAAATTGAGGTCCTTCCATAACAACATATGTACCACCTCTTTGGTATTCAATTTTTTCTTTTTTGATTGCTTCTTCACAAGCACTCATAAGACCACTTGAAGTTGGATGTGCCATGGAAACATGGGCAACTATTTCATCATCAAAAAAAGTTTTATTTCTAGAAAAAGTTCGGTCGATAAACTGATCAACAATAACAAATTTTCCTGGTGGAAGATCTTCTTTTAAAGAGCCAACGGCTGAAACTGATACTATATCTGTAACACCCATTTGTTTTAAAGCATCTATATTTGCTCTGAAATTAATCTTTGTGGGAGAAATAAAATGTCCCCTACCATGTCTGGGTAAAAAATAAATTTCTTTATTGTTAAAAGTCGTTTTTAAAATATCATCTGATGGATTTCCCCAGGGAGTATTGATTTTAATGAATTTTCTGTCTTTAAACTCCTCCACATCATAAAGACCACTTCCACCAATAATTGCTAATTTATTATTTGCCATATTAATAAAATTCTTTAAGTGTTTTATATATTAATAATTATTAAAAATGAATTTAAAAGAGTTTATAAGATCTATTCCTGATTATCCTAAAAAAGGAATTTTATTTAGAGATATTACAACTCTAATTAAAGATGAAAGAGCTTTTGCAGAATCCATCAATCAAATAGTTAAAAGATCAAAAAAATTTAAAATAGATAAGATTGCTGCAATAGAGTCTAGAGGATTTGTTTTTGCATCAGCTGTTTCTTATTTGCTTAAAAAACCATTTATAATGTTTAGGAAAAAAAACAAACTTCCTGCTGAAACTCATTCTGTTGATTTTGAATTAGAATATGGAAGTGCCACCATTGAAGTTCACAAGGATTCTATTAATAAAGATGATTCTATTTTGATTATAGATGATTTAATTGCTACTGGAGGAACTGCTGAAGCTGCTGCTAAACTTGTGGAAATTTCTGGAGGAAATGTAGCAGCTTTTATATTTGCAATTAATCTTTTTGATTTAGGTGGATCCAATAATTTAATTAAAAAAAAATACAAAGTTGAAAGTTTAATGGACTTCCCAGGACACTAATAAAATCGCCCACCTCTATAATTTGACTTGAATCCTAAAATTGAAAATAAAAGACCTAAAAACCTAAATAGATATTTATCTCTATTAAATTCATCAAATAAAAGTGTATAAAAAATTGCTTTAAAAAAAGACTTAAAAAATTTTCCAGAAATTTTAACTAATGCGTACAGATAATTATAATTTTTTTTATAAAAATAAAAATATGACCACATCCAATGCCAATCACGCAATCTATTAGCTTCATTTTTAAATTTAACAATTGACCCCAAAGAACCCTTAAAACCCATATGATGTACCTTAAGGTCACTTGATGAATATACTAAGCCACCTCTGTCATTTATGGATTTACATAAATCAAACTCTTCAAAATATAAAAAATAATTATTATCAAAAATATTTTTATCTTTAAATTTTTTTAAGTTTATTAACATTGAACATCCTGTCACCCAATCGACTTTAATCAGTTGTTTTCTTTGTTTAAAAAAATTTTTCTGAAAAGCGTTATGTTTCTTCTCATTAAAATAACCTGCAGGTAAATAGGCGGTATCATTTGAATATTGACATCCTATCACCGAAAATTTTTTATTTTTTTTTAAAAATTTAACTATCTTTTTAAAAAAATTGTCCTTACAAATAATATCTGGGTTTAAAATTAAAGCATAATCTGTTTTAACTCTATCTAAACCAAAATTATTACCTTTTCCATAACCTAAATTTAGACCTGTACAAATAACCTCAATATTTGAAAATTTATTAAGAAAATAACTTTTATGTATAAATTTCTTTGAGTTCTCAACAATAATTATATTTATCTTTTTATCGATAGATTTTATGCAATTTAAGAGAATTTTTTTATCAGTTAAATATGTAACAATTACTACTGTTAGATTATTTATTTTTTTCATTATTATTAAAACATATATATACTTTAATTTAAATTATTGTAAAAACTTTTAAATGAAAAAAATAATTGTCACTGGTGGTTTAGGTTTTATAGGAAGTAATTTAATAGAGTTACTTTTAAAAAAGAACTATTATGTAATTAATTTAGACAAAGTTACATACTCATCTAATTTGTATAATACCAGAACATTCAATAACAACAAAAAATATCAGTTTATTAAATGCGATATTAATAGTAAAAAAATTGAACAAATTTTTAACAAATACAAACCAATTGGTATTTTTAATTTAGCAGCAGAGACACATGTGGATAGATCAATTGATTCCCCAAAAAGTTTTATAGATAGCAATATTATTGGTGTGTACAATATTTTAGAAATTTTTAGAAAATTTTCAAAAAAATATAAAAAAACCAAATTAATTCATATCTCAACTGATGAAGTTTTTGGTGATATTTTAACTGGTCGTAGTGATGAAAACTATCCATATAAACCAAGCTCACCCTATGCTGCTAGCAAAGCTTCTTCTGATCACCTTGTATCATCGTACGTTCGAACTTATAATATTCCAGCCATCGTAACTAATTGTTCTAATAACTATGGTCCAAAACAACATCCTGAAAAATTAATTCCTAAGCTTATATACAATATTTTTACAAATAAACCTTTACCCATATATGGTAATGGTTCAAATTCAAGAGAATGGATTTATGTAAAAGACCATTGTGAAGCCCTCATTAAAATTTTTGAAAAAGGAAAAATAGGAAATTTCTATAATATAGGTTCCAACAAAAACCAAACAAATTTAGAAATCTGTGAAAGATTAATTAATGTAGCTAAAAAAAATAAAATTTTAGGTAACGGTGTTAAGATTAAATTTGTAAAAGACAGGCCTGGTCATGATATAAGATATGCATTAAATAGTTCAAAATTAAAAAAAGAACTTAAATGGACACCTAAAACAAATTTAAGTGAAGGTATAAAAAAAACCTTTCAATGGTATTTTAAAAATAAAAAATATTACAAATCTATTTCTAAAAGAGATATTATAAAACGTTTGGGCATTAAATAATTTTTTAAAGGGTACAATTACATGGTAGCGGGAAGTGGGATCGAACCACTGACCTCAGGCTTATGAGTCCTGCGCTCTAACCAACTGAGCTACCCCGCCACTTAATTATCGTTGATTTATAATAGATTTAATTTTTAGTGCAATCAAGTATTTCTCAATTTTTCACATTGAATTACATTAGATCTCATCAAGCCAATAAATAAATGTGTTTAATTGTTAACCTGAGGCTTGAGAGTCATATTTTAAAGAATGTAATTTATAATTGACTTAATTATAATATGAAATAAATCAATGGCTAGAATAGATCATAATTATTATATAATGAAAAAAAAAATTCTTATTAATTACTGGAACAAGTTTTATAAAAAAAAATCAATAACAGCAGAGTCTACATTTGCAAAATTTACTTATAAAAAAATAATTAATAAAAAATCTACACTTTTAGATATAGGGTGTGGTAATGGAAGAGACTCATATTATTTTAATAGAAAAGGCCTTATAGTGACAGGTATAGACATTTCACAAAAAGCAATACAAAAAAACTCAAAAGATAAAATAAAAAATTTATCGTTTAAAAAGTTTGATATAGGTAAAGATAAAATTAAAGGTAAGTTTGATATAATCTACTGTAGATTTTTTGTTCATACAGTGGATGAATTACTAGAAAATAAATTAATTGAGTTAATAAAAAATTCTAAAAATAGAGGAACTAAGGTATTTTTTGAATTTAGAAATTATAAAGATAAGATTTTTGGAAATTTTAAAGCCAAAGATCACAATAAAGTGGTTGAATTTGAAAAAGGACATTTTAGAAGAATTATTGATCCAAAAATATTTAAAAAAAAATTTCTTATAGAGACTAAATCTAAAATTATTTATCAAAAAAATGGTATTAACCTGTCTATTGTTAGAAAAGATAATCCAAATTTGTCACGTATGATTTTTAAATTTTAATGTTTGATAAAAATAAATTACAAGAATTAAACTTTCAAAACTTAATATCTGTCTCACCTCTACTTAAGAACATTGAATACTTTATTTTCTATGGCACTCTACTTGGAATAATAAGAGAAAATAATATTATTAAAGGCGATGATGATATTGACTTCTTAGTTAATCATAAGTTTAAAAAAACATTATTGAGAAGAATGAAATTAGATAAATCGTTTAAGGTGAATAAAAAAGTTTGTAATGAATATTTTGTACAATTTATAAAAAAATATAAAGGATTACGGACTTTTGTTGATTTTTATTTTTATGTAAACAATCCAAAAAAAAATTTTATAATAGATAAACATAACTGGATAGGTAATATAAATGACAAAAGATTCGCACTGCATTTCCCAAAAAAATTTATATTTCCAATTAAAAAAGGTAAAAAATTTAATATGCCAAAAAATCCAAAAGCTGCTTGTAAATATATATATGGTGAGACTTGGTCAAAGCCATTAAAGAAAAATACTAACTATAGACCTGAAATTATAAAAAATAAGCCAGTACTAATAAGAAGAAGTTATTTAGGTTCACTTACCAGAGAGGTAAAAGAAATATTTAACATTAGTAGATTCAAAAAAGTTATTTAATTTATCGTACCATCAAAATCTTGATCTATATTAATGAGTACTTTTTCAGTAGGTTTTGTACCCATATAACGGCAATTTTCTTTATTTAAATTATTAATCTCCACAAATTTAATACATTTTTTTTTGACATTTTGTCTTGCTTGGTTTTCATTGTTTGAAAATTCATAAAATTTTTTTATAATTTTTTTTTTATTATCTTCAGAATATAGGTTTGTTTGACCTTTAAAGTAAAAATTTAATTCATTGTCTATAATTTGGCTTTTTTTTATATCTGTACATGAATTCACTATTAAGAAAATAATTGAAATAAAAAATTTTTTAATCATGGGAGTTCACAATTTTTTCTCTCCATATGTCAAGAATTTTCATTATTTGTACTGACTCATTAATATCAACATAATTTTTTTGATCTTTTATATTTCCTAAAAATAGATCTGATACGTTTTTAATTTGTGTTGAATAGTGACTTTTATTGGATGTAATAAATTTTTTATAATAAGAGTTCTTATTTTTAATTTCTATGTAGGTTTTTTGCGCAGGTAACCACGGTGCGGGAATATTTACAGAACCTTTTGTTCCAAAAATTTTACAAGAATTTATTAAATTTTCTTTTAAACTAACTTTACAATATCCTTCTATATTTTTACCTATCAATAAATGCGCTTCGGATTGATCATCAACACCTGTAGATGAAAAAGTTCCATTGGACTTTATGAGTTTTAATTGTTCGTCCTTTTTACAAAAAAGATTAAAAAAACTGATAGGATAACAGCCTACATCTAGTATGGCCCCTCCGCCTAGATTTTTGTTAAATAATCTTGAATCTTTTTTTACGTGATTTACCTTAAAACCAAAAAAAGCTTCAATTCTTAAAATATCTCCAATCTCATCTGAATTAATCAATTCAATTATTTTTTTGGTTTGTATGTGTGAACGATATGCTATTGCTTCAAAAAACATAATATTTTTTTCTTTAATTGCTTTTAAAGCTAAATTTGCCTGATCTAAATTTAAACCAATGGGTTTTTCACATAAGATTTTTTTATTATGTTTTGCACATTCTAAAATCAAATCTACATGTGTGTTATTTAATGTTGCAATATAAATAGCATTAATATCCTCTGACTTTATAAGATCATTATAATCATTAAATTTATTTTCTTTTTTTATTTTAAATTTACTTTGAAACTCATCTAACTTATGTTTTGATTTGCTTGCTATACTTATTAGTTTTGAATTTTCTACATCATTTATAGCATGAGCAAATACATTTGCCATTTTTCCCAATCCAACTATTCCCCATTTGATCATATATAATTTATTTAAACCATTTTTTATAATTATCTAAATTTTGTACCAAATAATTTGGTAATAAATAATTATCTATTTTTTTAAGTTTATAATCATTTTGCCATTTATTTATTGATGTCTTGTCAGCAAAATGATCATAAAAAACTATTCCATTATCAATATTTTTTCTTAAATCTTCAATTGTCAATTTGCTATCATCGAATTCGTCATGATGACCAAAGTTTTTCATTTTAATGTATAGATCTTCTGGTGTTTTAATATTTGTAAAGTGCCATCCACCCTCATTTATAATTTCAACACTAGTTTCTTTTATATCTGACAAATATGTATCTAATCTCCAAAATGGATATTTCTTATTTTTAAGATTTCTTAAATTTGAAAAAGATTTTAAATATTTTTTTTTGCATGCCTTTGATCCAAACCATGGCAACAGATCATGATATAAATTAAACTTATAATAAAATAACAATTGTTTAAATATAATAAAATTTTTTTTGCTATTTTTAAATTTAAATGACTCTAAATTTGGTATTTCATCATTATCACTAATGATAATTAAATCTTCATCTTTAGCATCTGAAATGCCTCTCATCATATAATCGTAAGACTGTTCGATTCTTTTTATGCTATTCAATCTTTTTTTATAAGGGCTTATCAACCCATCACTGTCCTTAAATATACTAATTGGCTCTTCATTTATCTTTAAATAGATTATTTTATCTTTGAATTTTGGATAGTCGTTAATTTCAAAATTAAATTTTTTTTTTTTACCACTGTGTGAAAAAGAAGACTCTACTACAATAAATTTATGAACATTTTCATTGAGAATATTAAATCTTAAATCCAACATCATTTTTTCAGAATAAAATGTTGTACAGTCGTAGATTTTCATTATTTATAAACTATATCATTTAATTGAATCAAAAACTTTTTATTGGATTTATTATTTTAAATAAATTCTGTTGAATATACTGGTTTATTGAATGCTAGCTTGAGATTTTTCATCTGATTTAGAAATTTTATCCACCTCAACCCATTCAACTCTTTTAAGTTCTTTTGTTAGTGCTATTTTTAATACTTCATCTGCATGTTCAACAGGAGTGATTTTAATATCGTCTATTATTTTTTTAGGCAAATCTACTAAATCTTTTTCATTTTCTTTTGGAATTAAGACTTGTTTAATACCTGCTCGATGTGCCGCTAGTAATTTTTCTTTCAATCCACCGATCGGTAAAACTTGACCTGTCAATGTAACTTCACCAGTCATAGCGACATCTCTTCTTACTGGATTATTAGTAATTGCGGAAACTATTGAAGTAACCATTCCAATTCCAGCAGATGGTCCGTCTTTTGGTGTTGCTCCTTCTGGAACATGAATATGAAAATCTTTTTTTTCAAATAAAGGTGGAATAATTCCATATTCTAAACTTTTAGATCTAATGAAAGATTTTGCTGCTTTGATAGACTCTTGCATAACATCACCTAATTTACCTGTAATTTGCATTCTACCTTTTCCAGACATAATGACAGTTTCTATTTTTAAAATTTCTCCTCCATACTCAGTCCAAGCTAAACCAGTAACAACTCCAATTTTGTCTTTATTTTCTAATTCTCCAAACTTGAATTTTTTAACACCTAGATAATCATGTAAATTTTCTAAACTAACATTAACTTCTTTTTCTTCACCAGACACAACTTTTTTAACTACTTTTCTTGCAACTTTCGAAATTTCTCTTTCTAAATTTCTTACACCAGATTCTTTTGTATAACTCCTAATAATTTCTTTAATAATACCTTCTGATAAATTCATTTCTTTTTCTTTAACGCCATTGTCTTTTATTTGTTTAGGGAGAAGGTATCTATCCGCAATACTAATTTTTTCATCCTCTGTGTAACCTGCTAATCTGATTACTTCCATTCTATCTAATAAAGGAGGTAATATATTTAATGTATTGGCTGTGGTTACAAACATTACATCTGATAAATCATAATCAACTTCTAAATAATGATCATTAAATGTTGAGTTTTGCTCAGGATCTAAAGCTTCCAATAATGCTGAAGATGGATCTCCTCTATAATCATTTCCAATCTTATCTATTTCGTCTAGTAGAATTAAGGGATTTTTAGTTCCTGCTTTTTTCATCATTTGAATAATTTTACCCGGTAATGAACCAATGTAAGTTCTTCTGTGACCTCTAATTTCTGCTTCATCACGCATTCCACCAACTGAAACTCTCACAAATTCTCTATTTGTAGCTTTTGCAATTGATTTACCCAATGATGTTTTGCCAACGCCTGGAGGACCAACCAAACACAAAATTGGGCCTTTAATTTTATCCATTCTTTTTTGAACAGCTAAAAACTCAATAATTCTCTCTTTAACTTTCACTAAGCCAAAATGATCTGCATCTAATACTGAAAGTGCTTTTTTTAGATCTATATCAACTTCACTTTTTTTGAACCAAGGCAGGTCAATCATCCAATCAAGATAATTTCTAATAACAGTTGCTTCAGCCGACATTGGACTCATATTTTTTAATTTTTTAAGCTCTGACATGCATTTTTTTTCTACATCTTTAGGCATTTTAGCTTTTATAATTGACTTATTTAGACTGGAAGTTTCATCTTTTCCATCTTCAATTTCACCCAATTCTTTTTGAATAGCTTTTAACTGTTCATTTAAATAATACTCTCTTTGAGTTTTTTCCATTTGAGTTTTAACTCTACCTCTAATTTTTTTTTCTACTCCAATAATACTAGTTTCATTTTCCATTATTTTTATTATTGAATTTAGTCTTTTCTTAACATCGACTGTTTCAAAAATTTGTTGTTTTTCAGAAATTGTTGCGTTTAGATGAGAGGCAATATTATCCGCTATATGTGAAGCATCAGTTAATTTTTTTATATTATTAATTGTTTCACTTGAAATCTTTTTATTTATTGATGTTAATTTTTCTAATCTCCTTACAGCGGTCATTGCTAAAGGAATTAAATCTTCATCTTTTGCGATTACATCATTATGATGAGCATACTCACAGACAATAAATTTATCATTATCTTTAAAATTTAAAATTTTTACTCTTTTGCTACCTTCAACTAAAACTTTTACAGTGCCATCAGGTAATTTTAACAATTGAAGAATGTTTCCTTCACAACCATACATAAAAATATCTGTTTTTTTAGGATCATCTATTTCTGAATTCTTTTGTGTTACAAAAACAATTTTTTTATCTTTTTTCATTACTTCATTCAAAGCTGAAATAGATTTATCTCTTCCTACAAATAGTGGAATAACCATGTTAGGGAAAACCACAATATCTCTTAGTGGTAATAAAGGTTTTTCGATTTTAATATCCATTCCTTAAATATGGATATTAAATGTAATATTGCAATAGCTATTTATCAGTTATTAACGACTAAATTACGCTGCTGAAGTTTTGTCTGTCTTTGTTTTGTTATTATTTTTTGAATGAACTACAATAGGTTGAGATAGTCCTTTGGCCGCACCTGCATCAATAATTACTTCTTCAACATTATCTTGGCTTGGAAGGTCATACATTGTTTTTAACAAAATATTTTCTAAAATAGATCTAAGTCCCCTCGCTCCAGTTTTTTTACTTATAGCTTTTTGAGCTATCTCCTTAACTGCATTATCTTTAAAGCTCAACTTTGCTCCATCTAATTTAAATAATTCTTGATATTGTTTTATTAAAGAATTTTTTGGCTCTTGTAATATTTTAATTAGAGATTTTTCATTTAGATCTTCCAAAGTTGCTATCATTGGTAATCTACCAATAAATTCTGGTATTAAACCATATTTTAATAGGTCTTCTGGTTCCAAACTCTTCATCCATTCACCTGTTTTTTTATCTTCAGTTTTTTTCACATTTGCGCCAAATCCAATGGATGTACCTTTGTCTCTTTGAGAAATTATTTTTTCTAATCCAGCAAATGCTCCACCACAAATAAATAAAATGTTTGTAGTATCTACTTGTAAAAATTCTTGTTGTGGGTGTTTTCTTCCTCCTTGAGGTGGAACACTTGCAACAGTTCCTTCCATAATTTTTAATAAAGCTTGCTGTACGCCTTCGCCTGAAACGTCCCTAGTAATAGATGGGTTTTCTGATTTTCTACTAATCTTGTCAACTTCGTCAATATATACAATTCCTCTTTGGGCTTTTTCAACATTATAATCTGCTGCTTGTAATAATTTTAAGATAATGTTTTCTACATCTTCACCTACGTACCCTGCTTCAGTCAGAGTGGTAGCATCAGCCATTGTAAATGGCACATCTAGAATTCTTGCTAGTGTTTGCGCTAATAAAGTTTTTCCACAACCTGTTGGTCCAACTAAGAGAATGTTAGATTTAGAAAGTTCAACCGTTTTACTTGTTTTGTTTTCATAGTTTAATCTTTTGTAATGATTGTGAACAGCAACTGATAACACTTTTTTTGCATGAGGTTGGCCTATAACATAATCATCTAATACATTACAAATTTCTTTTGGAGATGGTAGTCCATCTTGATGTTTTACGAAGCTGTCTTTGTTTTCTTCCTTTATAATGTCCATACAAAGCTCAACACACTCATCACAGATAAAAACAGTTGGTCCTGCAATTAACTTTCTAACTTCGTGTTGGCTTTTTCCACAAAAAGAACAGTATAAAATATTTTTATTATTTGTTGTCATAAATTTGTAAACGAATCAATTTGGATATCTTAATATATATAACTAATAACAATCAAGTCTAGGTTTAGCAATTCTCTAAAAATATTGTGTGTTAAGATCTATTTTCCACTACTTCATCAACTAAACCAAACTCTTTAGCAGATTCAGCGGTCATAAAGTTATCGCGTTCAAGAGCTTTTTTAATATCATCTACTGATTTATTTGTGTGTTTTGAATAAATTTCATTTAATCTTTTTTTTAGTGCCAAAACTTCATTAGCATGAATTTCAATATCAGTTGCTTGACCTTGGAAGCCTGCTGAAGGTTGATGAACCATTATTCTGGAATTAGGTAATGAAAATCTTTTACCCTTTTTACCAGCAGCCAATAAAAATGACCCCATTGAGGCTGCTTGACCAATACATAAAGTCGAAACATCAGGTTTGATATATTGCATAGTATCGTAAATACCAAGACCTGCTGTGACTAATCCTCCAGGACTATTTATATATAAATTAATTTCTTTTTTTGGATCTTCAGACTCTAAAAATAAAAGTTGCGCAGTAACTAAAGATGCTACATTGTCATTTATAGGACCAACTAAAAAAATTATTCGTTCTTTTAAAAGCCTTGAATAGATATCATAGGCTCTTTCTCCTTTGTTCGATTGTTCCACTACCATTGGAACTAATGTGTTCATTTGATCAGAAAAATTATTTATCATAAGTTGATTCTCTTAACTTATATAACTTGTGATTACTTTTTGCTAACTTTTTTTACTTTTGTGGTTTTTTGTGGTTGTTTTTTAGCTTTTACATTAGTTTTGGCTTCTAAGACTTTTGTTTTAGCTTTTGGGGTGGAAGCTTTTTTTTCTTTCGTATGCTCATGATTATGTGCATCTTTTAAAATTTTTTCAGCTTCTTCTTTATTAATTTCTTTTTTAATAGGTTTTGCTTTTGATTTAATTACTTTTATAATTTTTTCCTCATAAACAGTTCCTTTAAGACTTGCTAAAGCAGATGGATTTTTTTGATAAAAATCCATTACCATTTTTTCTTGTCCCGGCATCATTCTTAATTGTTTTTGAACTTCTGCTTGAATCTCTTGCTCTGATACATTAACTTTATTTTGCTCACCAAACTCATTTAAAATTAATCCAACTTTAATTCTCTTTTTAGCAGTTTCTTCAAAACTTTTTTTATTTTTTTTAGCTTCCTCTTCACTCATTCCTTGTGATAAAATTTTTACTTCTTCTTCAATTAAATTTTCTGGTATTTCACTTACTTTAAATTTTTCTATTTCTTTAAGAATTTGGTTTTTTGTCAAGCTATCTAGCGAATTTTTAAATTCATCATTAATTTGTTTAGATATTAATACTTTCAAATCAACAAGATCTTTTGCTCCTAAGTTTTTTGCAAACTCATCATTAATTTTTACTTCTTCATTTTTTTTAACAGATATTATTTTACAATTAAATTCTGCATCTTTATTCGCAAATTCTTTATGTGGATAATTTTCAGGTAGTTTAGCTTGTACAATTTTTTCTTCATTTTTTTTTACACCAATTAATTTTTTATCAAAACCTTTGATAAACAAATCTTTACCTAAAATTAATTGAGTATTTTTACCTTCTCCACCTGTAAAATCTTTTTCATCAATGGTCGCCTTGTAATCAAAAATTACCAAGTTTCCATCAATAGCTTTAGTGTCGTCTGCTACATCTTTGAAATTATTTTGGTTTTTTGCAATTTCTTTAATTCTTTTATCAATTTCTTTTTCATCAATTTTAACAGAGTAATCATTATATTTAATATCTTCTACTGATTTAAGTTCAACTTTTGGTAGTTCAGTTACTGACATTATATATTCAAGATCTTTATCTTCACCATATGATTTAAGATCTAATTTTGGTTGTCCAGCAGGTTTTATTTTATTGTCTGTTAAAGCCTTTGTTGATGAGTCTTTCAAAACCTTATCTAAAACTTCACTAAAAATTGCTTTACCAAATTGTCTTTTTAAAATTTCTTTTGGAACTTTTCCTGGTCTAAAACCTTTTAAATTTACAGTTCCTTTAATTTCCTCATATTTTTCATCCATATGGGTATTAATAGTTTTCTTATCTATGAAAACTTTAATGTCTTTATTTAAGCCTTTTTTATTTTCTATTGTTACTTTCATAATATTTTATGGTAGGGCGAAAAGGACTCGAACCTTCACATCCGAAAATATTGGTTCCTAAGACCAACGCGTCTACCAATTCCGCCATCGCCCCACAAATTATGCAGTTTTATATATTATTGAAACTATTTGTCCAATGACAATTGTTGCAAATTATATGAATAATCATTTATAAATATCATATATTTAAAAAAATGATCATATCTCCATGTATAAGTATTTGTAAAACAGATCCAAAAACTGGCTATTGTTATGGTTGTGGTAGAAATAATGAAGAAAAAAAAATTTGGAAATTAGAAGAAACAACTGATGAATGGAAAAATAAAAACCTATTTAATCTCAAAAAAAGACTTACGGGATGGCAATTAGAGAGTTTTAAAGAATCTTATAAACATAAAATTGATAATGGCATTTCACTTTTTAAAAAAAAATTAATTAATGAGTAAATCATCTCTTGCTATGTTGATATATGTTTTAGGTTTAATTTTTGGTGCTCTCGTGCTTGATTTATGGAGTGCAGATACTGGTCCAAAAGCTTTGATAGGTATTGTGTGGACAGCTATTTTTCTAATAGCTCTTTTATGGACTGATAAATATGAAAATAGATAAACTTAAAATAAATTTTTTCCTAGTATTATTTTTTTTCTTAAGTTTAAGCACTCTTGGATATTCGGAAACAATGATTTTGAGTGGATGTAAAAATCTCAAAGATAGTTTTTTAAAAAATGAATATATTTTAGATTTAAAAAATTCATTGATGACCAGAAATTATATTTATGATAACAAAACATATAAAAAGTATAGAATAACTGATTTAAGTGTAAAAAAAGAAAACACTATTGAAAAATTTATCTATGAAGAAGAAGGTTTAATTTTAACAGATAAAGTTGGCTACCCACAATTTTTTACCCAATTAGTTTTTAAAAAAAATAGTCCAATAATTGAAATTAAAACTGTTATCAATAATGAAGAAGGAATTATGAAAATGTCAACATGTAAAAAAGTAGAAGTATTTGAAAAAGAAAGTTAAGATTTTTTATTTTTTTTATTAAGCTTATTTATTAAACTTATTTTTTTTGATGCAAATTTACTGTTTGTAATGTTGCTTCTATGTTTAGCAAAAGCTTGTTTTTGAGCTTGCTTCATAGCTTTTTTAGACGACATAATTTTATTAATATTTTATTTCTATACTGTTAATCATATTAAAATTTTTATCAGATATTATAATTTCACCTGATGATGAACTATAATCTAAAGTTTCATATATTACTACATAATGAGTAACTAATACTAAATTTTTACTACCCTTCCATTCTTTTACATATTTTTTTAAATCACTCATCTGTTTATTTTTATTTTTTGCAAATTTTGCACTATAAAATGAATTCAAGAAATTTTTTGTCTTAAAACTTTTAAAACTTAATAATGCAGTTTCTTTGCAACGACACCATTCACTTGAAATAACCAAGTCTATTGGAATTTGATTTTCTTGAAAAAAATCAGAAATTTTTTTTGCCTGCTTTCTACCTTTATCATTTAAATTTCTTTGAGTTGAACAATCATTTATCTTAAAATTATTTGGGTCACCAGTTCCTGGAGCATATGCGTGTCTTATAAATATTAAATGACCTCCTTTTTTTAGTTCATTTATAATTTCAGCACTTGAATCTGCTTTAATTCCAGTTGTTAAAGATATAAATATTATTAATAAAAAATTAACTAGCTTCATTAATGAATATTAAGTTTAAAAAATTAAATAAAACAATAGTTAATTGTAAAAAATGTCCTCGTTTAACTAATTTTATAAAGAAAATTTCTACTGAAAAAAGAAAACAAAATATAAACGAAAAATATTGGGGTAAACCTGTCCATGGTTTTGGGGATAATAAAGCAAAATTAATGATTTTAGGTTTAGCACCTGCTTCGCACGGTGGAACTAGAACTGGTAGAGTTTTTACTGGTGATAAGTCAGGAGATTTTTTATTTAAGAGTCTTTATACAGTAAAAATTTCTAATCAAAATTTTTCAGAAAGTATAAATGATAACTTAAAACTAGACTCAACTTATATCACAAATATTATTAAATGTGTTCCACCAAATGATAAACCCTTAAATACTGAGCTAGCAAATTGTTCTAATTATTTTATCAGTGAATTAGATAATTTAAAAAGCTTAAAAATAATAGTTGCTTTAGGAAAAGTTGCATTTGATAATTGTTTAAAAATATACAAAAAAAAATTTAAAATTAATGCAAAATTTCAATTTAAACATGGTAAAAAATATTTACTTCCTGATAATAAAATACTTATTGCTTGTTACCATCCAAGTCCAAGAAATGTTAATACTAAAATTATTAACCTAAAGATGATTAATCAACTATTTAGAAAGGCAAAAAAAATTGCTAGTGTTTAATACTATCACAAAAATAAGGCCTAAACTTTGAATAAATTTTTTCTGGAATTTTGACTGGTTTTCCATCTTTATTTATAAAAACTAAGTGTGTTTTAGCCTCAACAATTGTTTCATTTCCTTTAGTGATTATTTGTGTCATAAAAAAAGAAGTTTTTGTAATTGATTTTACAAAAGATCTAATGGTTAACTCGTTTTCTAAATACGCAGATTTTTTATAATCAATATTGCATGACTTAACAATTATCAATAAACCATATAGTTGTTCAATTTTTTTATTACTAAACCCAATTGAAAATAATGCTTCAGTTCTCGCTCTTTCTAAGAACTTTAAGTAGTTAGCATAATATACTACTCCACCTGAATCTGTGTCTTCATAATAAACTTTAATCTTATGAAAAAAATTTTCATGCATATTGAAACTATACCAAATAATTAATAATTATACAGAAACTAAGATATAAGATCATATGAATATTTTTATAATATGGTTGATAATGGTAATTGCTTGGAACTTTGGTTACCCCGGAGCATCGCCTCTGGAAGATGTTATTGTGTCTGTTGCTTTATTCTTATTTAACCTTATTTTGAAAAAATATTTTAAACTTTGATTATTTTGCTGAAAAATAAATATTTTGATAATAAGAGACTGCACTTAATCCTGAATTATCTGTATCTGACATTAAAGCTATACCATTTAATTCATTAACATCTAAATTATGAAATTTTTTAAAGTGATCTTTAACATTAACTTTAACAGTAACCCATTTATTAAAATTATCTTTAGTGGTTGATAGAATATAATCTATTGATTGCTTTGTATAAGGGCTTCTCCAATTTTCCCCTATATTATTATTACTTGAAAATACATAATTTATAGCTTTGTTAGATAATGCGGTCATTCCCGTCTTTTTAATAACAAACACTCTTGCTGCATAATCATGACCTTTTTTACTAGATTCATCAATTCCTACTAAATCTTTTTCTACTTTCCAGGTAATATTTAAAAATGGAGTCTTTTTTAAATCAATTTTAATCTTTTTTCCCAATCCAGATCCAGCTGCATTAGCTTCAGCTTTGATATAATTACCTTTTTCATTGCTGCCGAGAGTCCAAATAGTTTCTCCCTTGACTTTTTTTTTCTCTAAACTAGCAAATTCATTTTGAGTGAACTCAAAAGCAATAATCTTTTCAGCAAATGTTTTGTTTAAAAATAAGATAAATGTCAATAACGATACTAAGAACAATTTTTTCATTATAGTTTTATATATTTGAAATTTTGAAAAAAACAACATTTGAACATACTTTAAACATTCTAAGATCAATATTTCTGACTAAAAGACAGTTATGAAATCAATCTCTATATTTTTTCTCTTAATATATTGGTCAGTAATACTTCTAGCACCTGTTATTTCTAAGGATAACAAAATTGAAACAAACCTGAAAATAACTCTTAATAAGTAGATCTACCACCACTAATATCAAACACTGCTGCTGTAGAAAATGAATTTTCTTCTGAGGAAAGCCAACATATCAAAGAAGTAAACTCCTCTACCTCTAAAAATCTACATCTTGGGACTTTTGAAAGCATCCTCGCAACATGTTCTTTAGACATTTGATCCAATATTCTAGTTTTAGCTCCTGCTGGCGTAACTGCGTTTACAGCAATATTTTTATTTGCTAACTCTTTACCTAGTGACTTAGTTAAGCCAATTGCTCCTGCTTTTGCTGAACTATAAGCACTTGCATTTGCATTTCCATCTTTTCCAGCAACTGATGCAACATTTACAATCCTTCCATAGTCATTTTTAATCATATAAGGCACTACAGATTTACAGCAATTAAAAGTACCCATTAAATTAATTTGCACTATCTTATTCCATTCATCTACATCATAATCCCATAGAGTTGCTGTTGAACCAGTAATTCCTGCATTATTAATCAAAATGTCTATATTGCTTGACTTAGAAATTTCATCAACTGTATCCTTAACTTGTTTAAAATTTGAAACATCAACAACATTAAAAGAAAGGTTTGGGTTGTTTATTTCTTTTGAGACTTTTATTAATTCGTTTTCATCTATGTCCCAAATTATAGCATTTGCGCCTGAATTTAAAAATCTTTTAGTTATGTCAAGACCAAATCCTTGAGCACCACCAGTTATAATTGCCGTTTTATTTTTTAAATCAAATTGATGCATGATGTTATTTACTAGCTAATAGATAATAAGTCAAAGATGAAGCTAGCATACCACCTATCCATGAATATGATTGTAAATGCATCAAATTTTCATTCCAAATTGTTGCAGCAGCAAAAATAAAACCTATCACTAGAGAATAGATGGCTTTAAAGTGCCAACCACTAGAATAGAAATAAGCACCATTTTTATCTGTTGAAAATATATCTTTGCTTACTAGTTTACTTTTTTTAATTAAATAATAATCTGTTATGATTATCCCAAAAAATGGTCCAAAAAAAGATCCAAAAGTGTCAATAAAAGATAAAGTGCCAATTTGACTTAACAATGTAAGCCAAAAAATTCCAATAACAAAACCAAAAATAAAAATTATAATTGCAGTACTTTTTAAGTCAAGTTTGGAAGGCATAAAATTTAATAGAGAATTTTGAGTTGGAATATAGTTTGCTATCAAATTTGTTGAAGAAGATGCAAACAAAATAAAAAAAAGTACTGTTACTGTTATTAAAATATTATCAAATTTGCCAATTATATCAGTAGGATTAGTTAAAATTCTACTCATGTTTTCTAAATTTTTATTTAAAATAACGTCGGCGCCAATAACAATAAACACTGCAAAAAATGAAAAAATAATTAAATTCAAAAATAAACTTAAATTACCTTTCTTTAGTTCACTTTCATCTTTAACATATCGAGTAAAATCTCCATAATTTAATAAAATTATTGAAAAATATGAAAAAATAGTTCCAGCTATTGTAAAAATTGGAGCTATATTAGATTTAATAAAAAGACTTTCATAAATAAATAAATCTAAAAATCCTCGAGTTACGTATTCATAATCGTAAAGTATTACTACTAAAAAAAATAATAATATTCCAAAATAAACTATTATCGCAGATAAATTGATAAATAGTTTATTAAATTTATGGCTTTTGCTAAACAAATATATTTGAAATACAATTGCCAATAAAAAAGCAACACCGTCAATGATATTTAGTCCTAACAAAAATATTAAAAAAATCTCTTGCTCTAGCAATACATTATCAACCGAAAAAATTAGTATTCTAATTAAATAACTAAATGCTTTTGATAAAAAATATGTTTGAATACCAAACATAAAAATTCCTACCAATCCTCTTATTAATGTAAAATATTTAGCTCCCTTAATACCAAAAGAAGTTCTTAACAAAACAGTAAAAGGAATTCCATGCCTTTGGGATGGTTTGCTTATTAAGTTTGCGAACAAATAAACAAAAAAAGTTCCTGCTAAACAACCAACAAAAACTACTAAAAAATTGAGCTCATAAACTAGATAAAGTGAAGTTATTAAAGAAAAAGCAATAATACTTTGAATATTAACGCCCCAAAAACAAAAAAGGTCAGTCCATGACCACGTTTTATCATTTGGGTTTACAGAAACCAGTTCCCAATTTATTAAATTATTTTTAGATTTATCTTGATTCACTAGTTTATAATAAACTAATAAATTCTACTGTCCATACAGATAGGATGGAAGCCATAAAGCAATCTGAGGAAATACTATAATTAAAATTAATCCAATGACTTGAATTACCATAAATTGCATCATTCCATAGTATATATCTTTTAGATCCCATTCTGGCACAACACCTTTTAAAAAATATGCTGATAGTGCTACTGGTGGTGAGAGCCAAGCTGTTTGGAGGTTGACAGCCACTAAAATTGCAAACCATGTTAAATTAAAGCCTAAAGCCTCAACTAATGGCAATATAATTGGAACTATAATCATTACGATAGGCACCCACTCAAGAGGCCAACCCAAAAGAAAAATCATAGCCATTATCATTGCAAGAATTAAGTATTTATTCATTTCTAAACTAAGTAAAAACTCCGTTAGCAACATTGGAGTTCCTAATCTTGAAAAAACTGCCCCAAAAAAATTTGAAGCTGCAACCAAAACCATGATTAATGCTGAAATTTCTAAAGTTTTAACTAGAGCATCCTGCAGTTTTGTTAAAGTTAATTTCTTATAAGCTAAAGCTAAAATTAATGAGCCCATAGCTCCACAACCTGCTGCTTCTGTTGGAGTAGCAAACACAAAAAGTATACTGCCCAATGCAGCAAAGACTAATGCTGCCGGTGGAACCAAGCCCAAAAAGAATTCAATCCAAACAGCTTTCATACTTGTGGCTCTTAACTCTGGTGGTAAAACTGGACCTAAGCTTGGATCAATCCAACATCTAATTGTTGTGTAGGCGGCATAAAGAGTTGCTAACAATATTCCAGGAATAATAGCGGCAGCAAATAAATCTGTTACTGGAATTTCCATTAAAGGCCCCATT
>CALSWN010000029.1 GCA_943841085.1 uncultured Candidatus Pelagibacter sp.
CCAAAAAAACCTAAAACATAATCAGTTTTAAAAGTTTTGATTTCACCATCATCATGTTTGATGTCAATACTATCCAAACTTTTTTCACCACTAGCATTTACTAACTGATATTTTGTGTAAAGATTGATTGTGCCTGATTTTGCAAGCTCATGTACTTTATCTACCGTTGATTGTGCGCCTCTAAAATCATCTCTTCTGTGTATTAAATTTACTTTAGAAGTTTTTGATAACTCAACGGCCCAATCTAATGCACTATCTCCACCTCCAAAAATAGAGACTGTTTTTCCCTCAAATACCTTTTTATCTTTTACAGAATATAAAATTGATTGATTTTCATATTTTTCACACCCTTTTGGTGCAAATTTTCTTGGCTCAAAAGAGCCAACACCACCAGCAATAATTACGTTTGGCGTAAAAAAATTTTTTCCAGCGTTTGTTTTTACCAACCAATTATTGTTTTCTTTTTTAACTTCATCCACTCTCTCATTTAAATGAATAGGTATATTAAAAGTTTTAATTTGGTTTATTAAATTATTTGTTAACTCTTCTCCCGTACATTCAGGAACTGCTGGAATATCATATATTGGTTTATCCGGATAAAGCTCAATACATTGCCCTCCAATTTTATCTAGGTTATCAACAATCTCACAGTTAAGACCAATTAATTTTAGTTGATGAGCAGTAAAAAGTCCTGTCGGACCTGCTCCAATTATTAATGCATCTATTTTATTCATCTAACCTTGTTTTGATGGAATGTTTACAACTAGACCATCTAATTCATCTGAAACAACTAACTGACAACTTAATCTGCTATTTTGTTTTGGCTCAAATGCCATATCCAACATATCTTCTTCACCATCTTCTTTTTTTGGAAGTTTATTAAACCACTCATCTGTGACATAAACATGGCATGTTGCACAAGCCATTCCACCTCCACAATCAGCATCAATTCCTGGTATATTATTTTGTACGGCACCTTCCATCACAGTAAGTCCATTAGATACCTCTATGGTTTCACTTTTTTCTTCGTCAATAATATAAGTAATTTTTGGCATATGAATAGATATAATTATTAAAAAAAAAAGGGCAAGTATGTAAAAACATACCTGCCCTTCTTAAGTTGTTAAACGAGTAAAACTATCTAGCTCTACCAGGTTGAGTCATTGCTGCTGCCCAAATGATCAGACCAAAAGCGATCTTGTTCAAAAAGTCAGCTGCATTGTAAATCACGTTTAGTGAATTAGCGTCAACACCACCTGTTAGGTAACCAAATACGTAACCTAATGGGTAGATTGCCCAACCAACTGTAACGATCATTCTCATAGCACCAAATGCAGTAACAAGAGCTTTGTTTCCACTTTTCGCTGCCATTTTTCCTGCTTCACCTGAAAATACTTCATAAAGAATGTAGAACCATCCAGCCATACCGATTACAAAACCAAGTGTAGCATTGATGTATCCTGCTTCTCCTAAGTATCCTCCAACTAGCATTACGATTGAACCAATTAACAATCTCCAGAATACTCCAGAATTTGCTTTACCTACTGCTGCTAAAACAAAATAGAATTCTAGCATCAATAATGGAACTGTAATTAACCAGTCAATATATCTGTAAACTGTTGGTGACTCACCAGTCATGATCCATACTTCTCTCATGTACATGTAGTGTATGAATGCAATACCAGTAACTAGTCCTGCAACAGTAATTGAAACTCTCCAGCCAGCTGGAACTGAACTTCTTTCAAGAAAGAAGAATACAGTCGCTGCTAGACATGCCATTGACACAAGCCAGAATGAAATTCCAACGAAGTCATCAGATGCTAACATAGCAGTTTCTGCGTTTGCTACACCTGAAACACCCATTAGTGTTACAGCTGTAAGAGCAAACAATTTTAGTTTTTTCATAAAAAACTCCCTCTTTTGTTAGTTTTTAACTTTTAGTTTATATAAACTTGGCTCAAACATATGTGAAAGCCATGTGTGGGTTAATTAACAAAGTTATTTAGTTTTTAAAAGGTTTAATTGCGTCTAATTTGTGTTGATTTTACTTACTTTTTAAATTTTAATACAATTATTAATTTAATAAGTCAAAAAATAAGGCAAATTAGAATCAATATAATGAATAATAGGTATAACAAAATTTATCAAAATTCTTTAAAAAATCCAGAAGAATTTTGGAAAGATATATCTAATGATATTTTTTGGTTTAAGAAACCTACTAAAATTTTAAATAAATCTAATCCACCTTTTTATAAATGGTTTGAAGATGGTGTAACCAACACTTGTTATAATGCTTTGGACATTCACATCGATGAAGGTAGAGGTAAAAAATTAGCTTTAATATATGACAGTCCTATAACCGGAAATAAAAATCAATTCACTTACAATGAATTAAAGGAAAAAGTTTCAAAATTTGCAGGAGGGCTAAGAAATCAAGGAATAAATAAAGGTGACAGAGTTATAATCTATATGCCTATGATTCCTGAAGCAGTAATTGCTATGTTGGCTTGTGGAAGAATTGGAGCGATTCATTCAGTGGTATTTGGTGGCTTCGCCTCAAATGAATTAGCAAGTAGGATTGATGACAGTAAAGCTAAAATACTGATTACAGCTTCTTGTGGTTTTGAACCAGGTAGAACTGTTGAGTATAAACCTTTAGTAGATGAGGCTATAAAAATGGCTTCTCATAAAATAGAAAAAATGATTCTTTTTCAAAGGCCTGGGAATGAAACGAAAATAATTGCTCCTAAAGAAATAAGTTGGGATGAAGCACTTTCAAATGCTCAAGAGGTAGATTGTGTAGAAATGAATTCAAATGACCTTGCTTATATTTTATATACGTCAGGCACCACAGGTACCCCTAAAGGAATTGTTAGAGATATTGGTGGTCACATAGTTGCTCTTAAATGGACTATGAAAAATATTTATAACATTGATGCTGATGATGTTTGGTGGTCAGCAAGTGATATCGGCTGGATAGTTGGTCACTCTTATATTGTCTATGCGCCTTTATTCAAAGGTTGTACTACTATTTTATTTGAAGGAAAACCAGTTGGCACTCCTGATGCTGGTGCTTTTTGGAAAATAATTTCCAATTATAAAGTCAAATCTCTTTTTACAGCTCCAACCGCATTTAGAGCTATTAAAAAAGAAGACCCTGAAGGTAAATTTTTTTCTAAATATGATTTAAGTAAATTTGAGTCATTATTTTTAGCAGGAGAAAGAGCAGACCCAGATACTATTAAATGGGCTGAAAATTTATTAAAAGTTCCTGTAATTGATCACTGGTGGCAAACTGAAACTAGTTGGGCAATCAGCTCTAATTGTACAGGAATTGAAATGATGAAAACAAAATATGGTTCAGCATGTAAAGCAGTTCCTGGGTACGATGTTCAAGTTATTAAACCAGACCAAACTTTAGCAAAACCAAATGAAATGGGAGATATTGTAATTAAACTTCCTTTGCCTCCTGGAACTTTTCCCACTCTGTGGAATGCTGATAAAAGATATAAAGACAACTATATGACTAATTATGAAGGGTATTATGAAACTTATGATGCAGGCCATATTGATGAAGACGGCTATATTTGGATCATGTCTAGAACAGATGACATCATAAATGTTGCTGGACATAGGTTATCAACTGGAGCTATTGAAGAAGTTTTATCAGACCATCAATCAGTTGCAGAGTGTGCAGTGCTAGGAATTGCTGATAAATTAAAAGGACAATTACCGATTGGTTTGGTTGTTCTTAAAGCTGGAGTAGAAAAAAATCATGAAACTATTTCAAAAGAATGTATTCAAATGGTTAGAGATAAAATTGGACCAGTTGCAGCGTTTAAAGTTGTGATTGTTATCAAAAGATTACCCAAAACTAGATCTGGTAAAATATTAAGAGGAACAATTAGAAAAATTGCTGATAAAGAGAATTATAAAATACCAGCAACAATTGATGATCCTGCAATTTTAACTGAGATAAAAGAAGACTTAATTAAAAATAATATCATTAAATAATGACTAAAACTTATTTATTTTTAATTATTGCAATTTTTTGTGAAGTCTGTGGAACAATGTTATTACCTGTTTCTCAAAATTTTACTAAAATAATTCCAACTACAAGTCTTGCAGTTTTATATCTATCGTCTTTTTATCTTTTGACATTTGTAGTTGATAAACTTCCAATTGCCATTGTTTATGCAACATGGAGTGGTTTAGGAATATTTACAATAGCAATTTTAGGATATATTTTTTTTAAACAATCATTATCTTGGCAAGCTATATTGGGACTTTTTTTAATTGTTATTGGAGTTGTTCTTGTAAATACATTTACCCAAAAAATTTTTTAATTTTTTATATTATTTTTGGTGTAGGTATGTGTGTAATAAACTTACCACCTCTTTTAATGAATTTTTTTTCTTTTTTAAATATTTCTTCCTTAAAATTCCACGCTCCTAAGAAAATATAATCCACCTCATTTAATAAATTTTTATTGTACTTATTAATATAAATGTGAGTTCCAGGCATATATTTTTTTGTTTTATTTGGTGTAGTATCAACAAAATAATCTAATGTTTCACTTTTAATTTTGCAGTAATTCAAAATTGTAACTGATTTTGCTGTGGAACCGTACCCAATTATTTTTCTTTTATTTTTTTTAATTTTATCAAAAATATTAATCAATTTTTTTTTTGACTTTTTAACTTTATTTCTAAATTTGATATATGTGTTGAATTTATTCATCTTATATTTTAGCTCATCCTTTAAATGATTTTTTACACTAATATGAATTTTAATTTTAGAATTAGTTTTTTTTTTAATAAAATACCGAATTGAACCACCATGTGTTTTTAATTTTTCAATTTTAAATACTTCAAGATTGTATTTTTTTATTATATTTTTTATTCCCAGTAATGAAAAAACATAAATATGTTCGTTATAAAATTGATCATAGGCAACTCTTTTAAGGCATTCCAGTAAAGAAGGATCTTCAATTATTAAAACTCCCTCATTTGATAAAATATAACTTATGGATTTAAAAACTGAGTCAAGGTTTGCTATATGGCTTAATGTATTTGCAGAATAAATTAAATCAACATTTTTATGTTTTAACTTAATTTTTTTTGCTAATTTCATATCCCAATAATCATCATATGTTTTATAACCTTTATTTTTTGTAATGACTGCTAAATTTTTACAAGGCTCAACACAAATCACATTTTTTTTATTAAAATTTTTAATTAAAGAACCGTCATTACTTCCAATTTCTAAAACAAGTTTTGGCTTGTAGTCTTTAATTATCTTTTTTGATAATTTTTTAAAAGAGGCTGTCATTGTTTTTGACATTGAAGACCTATAAGGGTAACTATTATCAAACATTTTCTGAGACGGGACTTTATTTAAAATTGAAACAAGTTTTGTTTTATTATCAAATCCAACCTCTAAATGATAAAATTGTTCTTTTTTTTTATCCTTTAAATCTTTCTTCGTTAGATATTTATTTGCCAATGGCTGCAATCCAAGATCTAAAAATTTTTTCATAAAATATACTAATTAAATAATAAAGCTGTTCCTTCAGGGTTTCCTATGATTTTGCCCTCTTTCATCTTTATTTTTCCTGCTACAATTGTTGAAACTGGAGTTCCTTTAAACTCATATCCATCAAATGGCGACCATCCACATTTACTTTCTATATTTTCATTTTTAATAATTATTTTTTTGTTCATATCTACAATAGTAAAATCAGCATCAAAACCTTTCTTTATAAAACCTTTATTTTTTATTCCAAAAATTTTTACGGGATTTTCACATAGTGAATTCATTAATTGTTCAAGAGATAATTTTCCATCATTAATATGGTTTAACATCACTGGCATTAGAGTTTGAACGCCAGGCATTCCAGAGGGTGAATTTGGGTATTTTTTTTTTTTATTTTCTTTCAAGTGAGGGGCATGATCGGAACCAATTGTATCGTTAAGATTGTTTTTTACTCCATACCATAACCTATCATAATGAGACTTTTCTCTTAATGGGGGATTCATTTGAGCATAAGTTCCTAGTTTGTCATAACAGTCTGGTGCGTAAATTGTTAAATGTTGTGGTGTGATCTCAAAAGAAATATTACCTTTATGTTGTGATAGAAAATCAATCTCCTGCTTAGTTGTTATGTGAAGAACATGAGCTTTTTTCTTATAACGTTCAGCAATTCTCACTATTCTTCTTGTTGAAGAAATTGCACATTCTTCACTTCTCCAAATTGGGTGTGAATGAACATCTCCATTTTTAATTAATTTTTTATTAATATTTAGAATCTCCTCATCCTCTGAGTGAACTGCAACAACTTTTGAACTATTTTGAAATACTGTTTCAATATCTTTTTCATCTGCAACTAATAGATTGCCAGTTGAAGAGCCTGCAAAAAGTTTAATTCCACAACATCCATCTAAATTTTCTAAATCTCGTAATTCTTTTGCGTTATCAGCCGTGGCACCGAAATAAAATGCATAATTGCAATACATCCTATTTTTTGCTAGATCTAATTTTCTCTGAAATTCTTTTTTACTTGATGTTGGTGGATTAGTGTTTGGCATCTCAAAAACACTTGTTATCCCTCCAACAATTGCTGCTTTGCTTCCTGAGTTAAGATCTTCTGTATCAGTTGAACCTGGTTCTCTAAAATGAGTTTGAGTATCTATACAACCTGGTAAAACTGTAAGTCCTTTGGCGTCAAAAATTTCTTTTGCTTCTTCTTCAATATTGCCAATTTTAACAATTTTAGCGTCTTTAATTGCAATGTCTTGATCTTTTAGATCTCTATCTATGTAGCATGAACCATTTTTAATTATTAGATCTAACATTTATGAAAAAAGTAATTATATTATATTCAGACATCAATCAATTATGAATACTCAAAATGTATATATTTTAGAGGATAGGGCAATTATCTATATAAATGGAAAAGATGCTAAAAAATTTCTACAAAACTTAATTAGTAATGATATTGAGAAAGTTAATGAAACTAATAGTTGTTTTGCGTCACTTTTAACACCTCAAGGAAAGTATTTATTCGATTTTATTATTACAAAGCATAAATCTGGTTATTTTATAGACTGTGAGCGAATACAAGCAGATGCTTTTTTTAAGCAATTAAGTATTTATAAACTTAGATCAAATGTTGAAATTATGAATTTAAGTAATGAGTTTGTAATAGCTGTTTTTAGTCGAGAAAAATTTTTAAAATTTGAAAATGCTAAAGACCAACCAGGGAATACTATCAAATATAGAGAAGACTCTATTTTACTTGATCCAAGAAATAAAGATTTAGGTGCAAGACTTATTATTAACTTAGAAAAACTTAATCTATCGTTAAAAAAGTTAGAACTAAAAATTTCTAAAATTGATGAATATTATAAATTAAGTCATAAATTAGGGATAGCTCAAAAAAATATGAATAAATTACAGAACAAATTATTTGGCATTGAATGCAATTTTGAAGAGCTTAATGGAATAGATTTTAAAAAGGGCTGTTATGTGGGGCAAGAAAATACTGCTAGAATAAAGCTAAAAAATAAGCTTTCAAAAAGATTATTACCAGTACAATTAATTAGTGGAAAATTAAATGAAGGTGAGACAATTTATACTAATGGCGTTGCAATAGGTAAAATCTTGATTAATAGTGAATATCCATTTGCATTAATTAAATATTTAGATGACAATTTTAAGGAAGATACTGAGTTGAAAAGTGAAAATGGAGTATTAAGAATAAAAGTACCAAATTGGATTTAATAGTGTGGCATAATAAATGAATGACAAGTATCAATCAAATTGATAAGTTTTGTTATGGAATTTACACCTGAAGTAAAAATAGCAACTGATCCTATTTATCAAAAAATTTCAAAGGTAATGCCTGAGATTGAGTGGTCAATACATGCTCCATTTATTCACAGAATTAATCAATTAAAAAAAGAAAAAAATGCAATTGTGCTTGCTCATAATTATCAGACCCCTGAAATTTATCACGGTATTGCAGATTTAGCAGCTGACTCTTTGGCCCTTGCAATAGAGGCCTCAAAAACTAAAGCTGATATAATTTTAATGGCTGGTGTACATTTTATGGCTGAAACTTCTAAGTTAATGAGCCCTGAAAAAAAAGTTTTACTACCAGATATGAATGCAGGATGCTCTTTATCATCATCAATAACTGGTAAAGATGTAAGGTTACTTAAAGAAAAATATCCAGGTGTGCCTGTTGTTTCGTATGTAAATACTTCAGCAGAAGTAAAAGCAGAAACTGATATTTGTTGTACATCTGCTAACGCAGTAAAGATTGTTGAGTCTCTTGGAGTAAAAAAAGTTATTTTTTTACCAGATGATTATTTGGCCAAATATGTTGCTTCTCAAACAAATGTAGAAATAATTGCTTGGAAAGGTATTTGTATGGTTCACGAACAGTTTAATGAAAAAGAAATACATGATATTAGAGCAAGTAATCCTGGCATCAAAATAATAGCCCACCCAGAGTGTCCTCCTGATGTAATTAAAGCAAGCGATTTTGCTGGATCAACTGGAGGTATGATAAAATATGTTGAAGACAATCAACCTAAAAAAGTGATGATGGTTACTGAGTGTTCAATGAGTGACAATATTCAAGTTGAAAATCCAAATATAGAATTTATTAGACCGTGCAATCTTTGTCCTCATATGAAAAAAATTACATTGCCAAAAATTTTGGACTGCCTCGAAAAAGAAACTGGTGAAATTATAATGGATAAAAAGATAATAGAAAAAGCAAGAATTCCCGTTGAAAGAATGGCTGCAATTGGCAGATAATAAAAGTGGTTCAAATTAAATTAAGCAATTATTATATAAGAAATACCGTAAAGCTTGCCTTAAATGAAGATTTATATCCCTCTGGTGATATTACTTCAAACTTAATCAAGAATAAAAAAGTTATAAAAGCTAAACTAATATCAAATCAACAAACAATAGTTGCAGGATTAAGTTTTGCGAAACAGACATTTCAACTGATAGATAATAATATTAAATTCAATATAAAAAAAAAAGAAGGTTCGTTAGTTAAAAAAAATGAATTAATCGCCACAATAGAAGGTAAAGCTGAAAATATTTTAATTGGAGAAAGAGTTGCTTTAAATTTCATGAGCCACATATCTGGTATTGCTACTAAAACAAATAATTTTGTTAAAATAGTTAATAAAAAATGCAAAATTTGTTGTACTAGAAAAACAATTCCAACTTTAAGAGTTATACAAAAATATGCTGTTAAATTAGGTGGAGGTGTTAATCATAGATTTAACTTAAGTGATGAGTTTTTGATTAAAGATAATCATATAGCAAGTTCAAATATTAAGACATTAGTTTCTCTTGCAATTAAAAATAAAAAAGGAAGAAAAATTACTGTCGAGGTTGATAATTTAAAACAACTTAAACAAATAATGGGTTTAAAATTTGATACTGTCTTATTTGATAACATGAATATTAAAACTTTAAAAGCTGCTGTTAAGATAGCAAAAAAATATTATGAAACAGAAGCTTCTGGGAATGTAAGTTTAAAATCTGTAAAAAAAATTGCAGCAACAGGTGTTGACAGAATTTCAATAGGTAGCATTACCCATAGTACATCAGCAACTGATTTTAAGCTTGAAATTTAATTTTTTTTTGATAACTCAGCTTGAGCTGCAGCTAATCTTGCAACAGGAACTCTATATGGTGAACAAGAAACATAATCCAATCCAGTAATTGCACAAAATTTAATACTTTTCGGATCTCCACCATGCTCCCCACAAATTCCAAGTTTAATCTTTTTATTTTGTTTTCTTCCTCTTTCTACCGCAATTTCAACTAAGTCACCTACTCCTTCATCAATTGACACAAAAGGATCAATAGAAAAAATTTTATTTTCTATATAATCATTTAAAAATTTTCCACTATCATCTCGACTTAATCCAAATGTTGTCTGTGTTAAATCATTAGTTCCAAAGCTAAAAAAATCTGCATGTTTTGCAATATCTTTGGCTTTTAACGCAGCTCTTGGTAGCTCAATCATAGTTCCTACAATATAATCTATTTTAACATTTTTTTCTTTTTGAACTTCTTTTGCTACTCTTACAACTAAATCTTTCATAATTCTTATCTCAGCTTCAGTTGATACAAGTGGAATCATAATTTCAGGAAAAGCTGATTTTATCTTTTTTGTTTTAAGTTCAGTTAAAGCTTCAAAAATTGCTCTACATTGCATTTCATAAATCTCTGGAAATGAAATTCCCAATCTACATCCTCTGTGTCCTAGCATTGGATTTTGTTCGTGTAATTCATTTATTCTTGACTCAATTTCTTTTAATGGAAGACCTACTATTTTTGCAACATCGTTAATTTCTTTTTCTGTTTTTGGAAGAAACTCATGCAGTGGTGGATCTAGTAATCTTACAGTAACTGGTAGACCGTTCATAATCTTGAATATTTCAATGAAATCTTTTCTTTGATGTGGTAAAAGTTTTGATAGAGCCTTATTCCTGGCTTCAATTGTTTTCGATAAAATCATCTCTCTAACAGATAGAATTCTTTCCTCGTCAAAAAACATATGTTCTGTTCGACAAAGACCTATGCCTTCTGCACCAAAGTCTCTAGCTGTTTTTGTGTCCAAAGGAGTTTCAGAATTAGTTCTAACATTTAATTTTCTAAATCCGTCTGCCCAACTCATTAATTTTGAAAAATCTCCAGAAATTTCTGGTTTAACTGTTGGCACATCCCCTAAAATAATCCTTCCAGTTGAGCCATCTATTGTAATAATATCCCCTTCTTTAACTTCAATTGATGCTGTTTTAAATATTTTAGACTCATAATTAATATCAATTTCACTTGATCCAGAAACACATGGTCTTCCCATGCCTCTTGCAACTACGGCGGCGTGACTTGTCATTCCACCTCTAGCGGTTAAAATTCCTTTTGCAGCATGCATTCCATGTATATCCTCTGGAGAAGTTTCAACTCTTACTAAAATTGTATCTTGCATCATTCCATTTAATCTTTCTGCTTCATCTGAAGAAAAAACAACCTTTCCACTTGCTGCACCTGGTGAGGCTGGTAAACCACTTGCAATAACATTGATTGAACTTTTTTCATCTAGAGTTGGATGCAGCAAGGTATCTAATGAATTTGGATCTATTCTCATTACCGCTTGTTTTTTTGAGATTAACTTTTCTTTGACCATATCAACAGCAATCTTGACAGCAGATTTTGAGGTTCTTTTTCCAGATCTTGTTTGTAACATCCATAATTTATTATTTTCAACTGTGAATTCTACATCTTGCATATCCTTATAATGTTTTTCTAATACTTTTAGAATTGTATCTAATTGTTTAAATACTTTTGGCATAGACTCTTCCATTGAAGCCTCATTTGCTTTTGCATCTTTTCTAGCTTTTTTTGTAATATATTGAGGAGTTCTTGTACCAGCTACTACATCTTCACCTTGTGCATTTATTAGATACTCTCCATACACTTCATTCACTCCATCAGATGGATTTCTTGTGAAAACAACTCCAGTTGCACAATCATCGCCCATATTTCCAAATACCATAGATTGTACGTTAACTGCTGTTCCCCATTCAGCAGGTATTTGATTTAATTTTCTATAAACTTTTGCTCTATTACTTTCCCAAGATAAAAATACAGCACTAATTGCACCTAATAATTGATCGTAAACATTTTGTGGAAAATCTTTTTTAGTTTGATCTTTAACAACTTTTTTAAAATCGTTAATTAAACCTTCCCAGTCATTTTCATCTAAATCAGTATCCAAAAAAACACCTTTAGTTAATTTATAATTTTCAATAAGTTCTTCAAAATGATAACCTTCAACTCCCATTACAACATTTGCGTACATTTGGATAAATCGTCTGTAGCTGTCTTTTGCAAATCTCATATTGGAAGTTTTTTTAGCTAAAGCTATTACGGTTTTATCATTTAAGCCAAGATTTAAAATTGTATCCATCATTCCTGGCATTGAAACTCTTGCCCCTGATCTAACTGATAATAACAATGGATTTGATAAATCACCGAATTTCTTTTTGACTTCTTTTTCTATTAATCTCAATTCTTTTTTAATTATATTAATTATTTTAGAACTAAGCTTTTTTTTATCCTTGTAAAATAAATCACATACTTTAGTTGAAATAGTAAACCCTGGAGGAACAGGTAGGCCAATTCTTCCCATTTCAGAGAGATTTGCTCCTTTTCCTCCTAAAAAATTTTTAGGATTCTTAATATTTTTTAAGTCTTTTGATTTAAAATTTAAAATTAACTTATTCACTATTTGCTCTCAATATTTGAAAAATTTATGTAATTATCAAACGTTCTACATAACATTTGTAAAAGTTCCAATCTGTTTTTTTTAATATTTTTATCTTCCTCATTAACTTTTACATTATCAAAAAAATCATTAATTACTTTTTTAGCCTCAGCTAAAATAATAAGAGATTCTCTGAAATTTTCATCTTTATTTATATTTGCAAAGTATTTTTTTAATTCTTTTATTTTTTTAAACAGATTTTTTTCATAATCACTTTTAAAAATACCAGGGTCAGTTGTATTTGAAAGTTCTAAATTTGTATCCTTTAGCTCGTTATTAAGGATATTTAATGCTCTTTTATAACTTGAAATTATACTTTCTCCAATTTCATGACTTATTACATTTTGAAAGTTAATTGCTTTAGAGTATACTTTTTTCATATCGTTAAAACTATGTGAGTTTATACTGGCTTCTATAATATCGTTTCGAATTTTTTTATCTCTCATGTAATATTTTAATCTATCTATTAAAAAATCTGTTACTTCTTTTTGTAATAATTCGTTTGGTAATTTAAGACCTTGATTCTTGTGCGTAGAAATTGAATAACTAATAAGATCTTTGACATTAAATTTTTTATTATTATCAATTAACAATTTTATAATACCTAATGCTGATCTTCGTAAAGCATATGGATCTTTTGAACTAGTAGGCTTTTGATTGACTCCAAAAAATCCAACTAAAGTATCTATCTTATCAGCTAAAGCTAAAGCGACACTAAAAGGTTTTTTTGGTGTTCTGCTATCGATGCCTGTTGGTAAATAATGTTCACTAATTGCTAAAGAAATATCTTTATCAAAACCTTGCACTTCTGCAAAATATCCTCCCATAATCCCTTGAAGTTCAGGAAATTCTCCAACTAAATCTGAAATTAAATCAACTTTACAAACTGATGCTGAAAGTTCTACTTTATCTTTACTTATTAATAATTGATCAGAAATCAAGCCCCCAAGTTTTCTCATTCTTTGAATTTTATCAAAATAAGACCCAAGACCCTTAAAATAGTTCATAGTTTTTAATTTTGATATCTGTTTAACTAAATTTTGTGATTTATTTTTTTCCCAAAAAAATTCTGCATCACTCAATCTTGCTTCTACCACTCTTTCATTTCCTGACTTTATGTATCCGGTTATATCTTTGTTATTTGCTACAACTAAAAATTCATTTGTTATTTTTCCTTTTTTATCAAATGTTGGAAAATACTTTTGATGGTGCTGCATTGTGATTATTAAAATTTCTTTTGGTATCTTTAAAAATTTTTCATCAAATTTACAATTCAGAATATTAGGTTGTTCAACTATATTTGTAACTTCTTCTAAAAGTCTATCATTTTTTTCAATAAAAAAATTTTTCCTTTTTGATATTTTTTCTAATTCTTTATTTATAAATTCTTTTCTTAAATTATGATCAATAATAGCTCCTGATTTTTTAAAAAAATCATTATAACTTTTAAAGTCCCTAAATATTTTTTTTTTATCCTCGAATTCTTTATCAACAAAAGATGTGTTTGAAGATATTAAGTGATGAAATTTAAAATTTAAATTCTTTTTATCAAAAACAGCTAATATTGATTTTAATGGTCTAGCCCAACTAAGTGTATGAGCTCCCCATCTCATAGATTTTTTCCATTGCAATTTGTCTAGAATTAATGGTGTATGCTCTTCAAGTAAGTTGACTGTATATAGCTTTTTTGATGATTTTTTGAAAAAATAAAACTCACCTTTTTCTATGTTTCTTTTAAATAAATCATTTTTGGTTATTTGATTAGACCTTAAAAAACCTACAATTGCATTTTCTGGTGCATGAATATTTGGTCCTTTCACTTCCTCTGCTTTTTGAGTTACTTCTGTTAATAAGTCTTTAAACAAAATAACAAGTCTATTCGGAGTTGAATAAGAAGCACTTTTTTTGTAGGAAATTTTCTTTTCCTCAAATAATTTTTGAAAGTTTTTTAATAAGATTAATCTAGAATTACTTTGCAAATTTGCAGGAATTTCTTCACTAAATAATTCTAAGAAAAACTCTGACATTATTTTATTTGACTACTTAACCAAGTCTCAGCAACTGCTTTTGTAATATCTCTAATTCTTCCAATATACTCTGCTCTTTGAGCAACACCTATCACTCCCCTAGCATCTAAAATGTTAAATACATGACTTGCTTTTAAACATTGATCGTATGCAGGAAGAGATATTTTTTTTTCTACCAATGATTTTGCTTCCATTTCCAACATATCAAACATTTGAAATAAATTGTCTGTATTCGCATGTTCAAAATTGTATGCTGAAAATTCTTTTTCTGCTTGAAGAAACACATCTCCATATTTTATGTCATTGTTATTCCACACAAGATCATAAACATTTTTCTTTTGTTGTGTAAACATACATATTCTTTCTAGCCCGTAAGTTATTTCAACTGAAACTGGCTTGCACTCGATACCTGCCATTTGTTGAAAATAAGTAAATTGTGTAATTTCCATACCATCACACCAAACTTCCCATCCAAGTCCAGCAGCACCCAAAGTAGGACTCTCCCAGTCATCCTCTACGAATCTAATATCATGCTCTTTATGATTAATTCCAATTACTGTTAAACTATTAAGATAAAGTTTTTTGATATTATTAGGTGATGGCTTGATTAAAACCTGAAACTGATAATAGTGCTGTAGTCTGTTTGGGTTATCACCATATCTTCCATCTGTTGGTCTTCTTGATGGTTGTACATATGCTGTTCTCCAATGTTTTGGTCCTAAAGATCTTAAAGTTGTTGCTGGATGAAAAGTTCCAGCTCCCACTTCTATATCGTATGGTTGTAAGATAATACATCCTTGTTTGCTCCAATATTTTTGTAGACTCAAAATAGTATCTTGAAATGTTTGAAATTTTGGTTTTGTTAATTTTTTTTTAGAAGCCATATCGTTGCCAGATAGATCTTTCCTCTAAAATATTTGCAAAGTGATCCATTTGATTGTTTGATGAAGAAAGTTTTTTACTTAACCAACCTTTAGATTTTTCAAATTTTTTAATTACAACATCTTCTCCAAATTTTTCTTTTAGAATTTCATTTGCATTTCCCAATCCGTCAATTAATCCTAAATCTCTAGCTTTACTTCCAGCCCAAAATTCACCTGAGAATAATTCAATTCCATTTTTTTTAAGCTTAGAGCCTCTGCTTTCTTCTACAACTTTAATAAAATCTTTATGAAGATCTAGTTGAATATTTTTAAGCCTTTCAATATCTTCTTTTTTTTCTTCCTGAAATGGATCTAATGAGCTTTTATTTTTTCCAGCAGTATGAACTCTTCTCTCAACACCAACTTTTTTTATTAACTCCGTAAAACCAAAAGAAGAATATATAACTCCAATTGATCCGATTATTGAACTTGAGTTTGCATATATTTCATCGCCTGCGCATGCTATTAAGTATCCACCTGAAGCTGCCACATCTTCAGCAAATACAATAACTTTTATTTTGTTTTTTTTAGCTAATTCTCTTATAAATTTGTAAATTAAGTGAGATTGTACAGGAGACCCTCCTGGGGAATTTATAGTAATTGCAACAGCTTTTGCTTTTTTTAGAGAAAATGCTTTTTCAATAATTTCCTCTTGTCCTGAAAAATCGATACCTTGTTTAAATTTTCCAACATTACCTATAACGCCATTTAGCTTGATATGAGCGACTATTTTTTTCTTTTTAAAAAAAGAGAACATTGTTAATCCTTATAGAATTTTTGATTTAATATAAAGCCTACTTATAGTTGAAGATTTAGGTGCGTCAATTGATAAGTAATAAATATAACTTAATTATACTAACTTAATTTTTATGGGAACTGTTGTTCAACTTAAAAACCAAATAAATAATTCTTATTTTCAGCTCAAAGAATCAGTTGATGAAAAATTTGTTTTGGTTGAGGAAAAAATAAAATCAAAATTAACTAGTGAAGTTGATTTAGTTGAAAAAATGACTGACTATCATGTCAAAACTGGTGGAAAAAGACTAAGAGCACTTTTAACGCTTGGTTCTGCAAAATTATGTGGCTACACAAAAGGTGGTAGAGATATCAATCTAGCAGCGTGTGTTGAAATGATACATGGCGCTACATTAATGCATGATGATGTCATAGATATTGGTAGCGTTAGAAGAGGAAAAAAAACACTAAATTCGATATGGGGAAATCAATCATCAATATTAATTGGAGATTATCTTTTAAGTAGATGTTTTGAGATGATGGTTGAAGATGGAAATTTAGAAATCTTAAAACTTTTATCATCTACTTCTTCAAAGATTGCACAAGGGGAAGTATTACAACTTCAGCACAAAGGTGAAGTTGACATGTTAGAAGAAACATATTTCAAAATTATAACGGCAAAAACTGCTGAACTTTTTTCAGCAGCGACTAAAGTTGGCGCTATCTTATCTCATAAAGAAGCAAAAGAGAAACAAGCGCTTGAATTTTATGGAAAAAATTTGGGTTTAACATTTCAAATTGCTGATGATACTTTAGATTATAATTCCGACTCAAAAGTTTTTGGAAAAAAAATTGGTAAAGATTTTTTTGAAGGCAAAATTACTTTACCTGTAATTTTATTATTTCAAAGAATAAGTTCTTTGGAGAAAGAAAGATTAAAAAGTATTTTTAAACAGAATATTAGATCAGATGAAGATTTAAATTTTACTTTAACACTTATTAAAAATTATAATATAATCAAAGAATGTCATAAAAAAGCTGAGCACTTCATTAGCCTTGCTTCAAATTCTTTAATTGTATTTGAGGATACTGAAGAAAAAAAAATTTTAGAAAATCTCACTTCATTTAGTTTAGAAAGAAATTTCTAGGGGCTTAATAAAGATTTATTCCAATTACCAGTTTTATCTTTTGTATATTTTAATCTTTCATGAATTCGGCTATCTCCATCTAACCAAAATTCAATACTTAAAGGAGTCAGGTTCCATCCTGACCAATAATCTGGTCTTGGCACTTTAGATTTGTTAATATATTTTTTTTTATAAGTTTTTATTAAATCTAAAAGTTCACCTCTGTTATTAAGAATGGAGCTCTGTTTAGATGCCCAAGCACCAATTCTACTTTCGTATCCTCTGGTATTATAATATTCATCTGCTGTTTTATCTGAAACCTTTTTAATAGTTCCATTAATTCTTATTTGTCTTAAAAGAGATTTCCAATGAAAGCACATTGCTGCTTTTGGATTATTTTTAAGTTCATTTCCTTTTTGACTATTTAAATTAGTATAAAAGACAAAACCATTTTTATTAAAATCTTTAAGCAAAACCATTCTAACAGATGGAAAATTGTTCTCGTCTGAGGTTGCTAACGCTAGAGCATTAGGATCATTTGGTTCTGTTTTTTTAGCTTCATCCATCCATACTTTAAATAGTTCTATTGGATCATTTAGATCTAAAAAGCAGTTATTAAGCCCAAGTGAGTTTTTTTGATTCATAATTTAAACAAAATAATCTATATATTATAGATAATGTCATTTAATACTTTTGGAAAGCTATTTCGTTTCACTACATGGGGAGAATCTCATGGCCCTGCAATAGGTTGTATAGTTGATGGTTGTCCACCCAATATAAACTTAAAAGAAGTAGATATTCAGGCAGAATTGAATAAGAGAAAACCTGGACAATCAAAATTTACCACTCAAAGAAAAGAAGATGATAAAGTTCAAATTCTATCGGGAGTGTTTGAGGGAAAAACAACAGGTACTCCTATTTCATTAATTATTTATAATCAGGATATGAGGTCTAAAGATTACAATAATATTAAAGATAAATTTAGACCTGGACACGCTGATTTTACATATTTTAAAAAATATGGAATTAGAGATTATAGGGGTGGAGGAAGGTCTTCTGCCAGAGAAACGGCCACAAGAGTTGCAGCAGGAGCAATAGCCAAAAAAGTTTTGGAAAAAAAATTAGGTAAAAAGTTTCAAGTTATAGGCGCTGTTACTCAATTAGGAATATTAGGTTGTGATATTAATAAATGGAATGATCTAACTATAAGAAAAAATCCATTTTTCTGTCCAGACAAAGCTATGATAAAAATTTGGGAAAAATATTTACTGAGTGTAAGAAAATCAGGTTCTTCTTGTGGTGCTGTCATTGAAGTAAGAGCTAGAGGAATACCAGTAGGACTTGGTGCTCCAATATACTCAAAATTAGATATGGACATTTCATCTGCAATGATGAGTATTAATGCTGTTAAGGGAGTTAATATTGGTTCTGGAATGAATTCTGCACAATTAAGTGGAGAACAAAACTCGGATGAAATTTCTCAAAAAGATAAAAAATTAAAGTTTGGGTCAAATAATGCCGGAGGAATTTTGGGAGGAATTTCTACTGGTCAAGAAATTGTAGCCTCGTTTGCTGTCAAACCAACCTCTTCAATTTTAACTTCAAGAAAAACTATAAATAAATTTGGAAAAAATACCACTATATCTGTTAAAGGCAGACACGATCCTTGCGTTGGTATTCGTGCCGTTCCTGTTGGTGAAGCTATGATGAATTGTGTTTTACTAGATCATTATTTAATGAACAAGGCTCAATGTAGTTAAAACTTATAAATTTAATTTTTAACTACTTTAATATTATCCTTTGATAATAAAGTGTCTAAAATTTTTTTTGAAATTTGAGTAGCGTTAAGACCTGCTATATCATACATCTTTTTTGGAGTGTCTTGTTCAATAAAAATATCTGGTAATGTCATTGACCTAAATTTTAATCCTTTATCAAATATACCTTTTTCTGCCAGTAAATTTTTAACATGAGAACCAAAACCACCTATAGAACCTTCTTCAATAGTTATCATCACCTCATGCTCTCTTGCACACCTTAAGATAAGTGCTTGATCAAGAGGCTTAGCGAATCTAGCATCAATTATAGTTGTGGTAATACCCTTGTTATTTAATTCTTCAGCTGCAATTTTACATTCTTCAAGCCTTGTGCCTAAACTGATGATGCAAGCTTGTTTACCTTCTCGAATTACTCTTCCTTTTCCTACTTCAATTTTTTGATCTATCGAAGGTAATTCCAGTCCGACACCTGTGCCTCTTGGATATCTTATTGCACTAGGCTTGTCATTAATATCAATAGATGTATTGATCATCTTAACCAATTCAGTTTCATCACTTGCAGCCATTACTACAAAGTTAGGCAGTGTTGATAGATAAGTAATATCAAATGAACCAGCATGCGTTGACCCATCAGCTCCAACTAAGCCTGCTCTATCGATCGCAAATCTTACTGGTAAGCTTTGTATGGCTACATCGTGAACAACTTGATCATAAGCTCTTTGTAAAAAAGTTGAATATATTGCAACATAAGGTTTATAACCTTCAGTCGCTAGACCTGCACTAAAAGTCACCGCATGTTGTTCGGCTATTCCGACATCAAACATTCTTTTGGGAAACTCTTTGGCAAAAATATCCATTCCTGTTCCGCCTGGCATTGCAGCAGTAACACCTACAATTTTACTATCTCTATGGGCATGTTTAACCAATGTATTTGCAAAAACTTTTGTATAAGCAGGCAGATTTGTAGTACTTTTAATCTGTTCTCCAGTTATAACATTAAATTTTGATACTCCATGATAATTGTCGCTTGCCTTTTCTGCGTATGAATAACCTTTTCCTTTTTGTGTTTTTACATGAATCATAATAGGTCCTTCATGTTTTGAGTCTCTTGCATTTTTTAAAATTGGCAAAAGAACACTTAAATCATGACCATCAATAGGGCCTACATAGTAAAATCCTAGAGAATTAAACATAGTGCCACCCGTAAATGCTGAACGTAAAAAATCCTCAGCTTTTCCTGCTTTGGCGCTAAATCTTTTTGAAAAAGCAGAAGTAATCAATTTTAACGTTTCTCTTAAACTAAAATAAATTTTCCCGGATAATAGTTTTGCCAAGTATGTTCTCATGGCACCAACTGGTTTAGCTATTGACATGTCATTATCATTTAAAATAACAATCATTTTCGTTTTTGATGCTCCTGCATTATTCATCGCTTCATACGCCATACCCGCACTTATTGCTCCATCACCAATAACAGCTATGACATTATTTGATTTATTAGATAATTTGTTCGCTTCAGCTATTCCAAATGCTGAAGATATAGAGGTTGAACTGTGCGCAGCACCGAAAGGATCATATTCGCTCTCAGATCTTTTGGTAAATCCAGATAAGCCATTACCTTGTCTTAAAGTTTTAATCTTATTTTTTCTTCCAGTCAAAATTTTATGTGGATAGGTTTGATGACCAACATCCCAAATCAATCTGTCATTTGGTGTGTTAAAAACATAATGTATTGCAATAGTTAATTCTACAACACCAAGTCCTGCACCTAAATGTCCACCAGTTTCAGAAACAGCATCAATCATTACATTTCTAACTTCATTGGATACTTCTTGAAGATTGCTTTCAGGCAATTTTCTTAAGTCCGAAGGAAAATTTATATGTTCTAAAAATTTATAATTTCTCATTATTTATTTCTTGTTAAAATATAATTTAAAGTTTCATTTAAACTATTTGAGTTTAAACCATATTTATCTAAATCATTAATTATTTTAGATTTAATCTTATTGCTATACTTAATAGCATTTTTATATCCAAGTAAACTAATTAGAGTAGCTTTACCTTTTTTTTTATCTTTACCAGTTATTTTTCCAGCAAATTTAGATGAACCTCTAAAATCGATAAGATCATCTGCTATTTGAAATAAAAGTCCTATATTTGCACCAATATTTTCAAAAAACTTAATTTCTTTATTATTCTTTTTTTTGATAATAGCTGGAACAACACAACAAAAACTAAATAATTTTCCTGTTTTTTTTATTTCCATATCTATAATCTTATTTTTAGATATTTTTTTTTTTTCAAAACTTAAATCTAAATATTGACCTCCAGCTATTCCTATATGTCCAGAAGACTCAGATAATTTTTGAATCAAATCTACTTTGGCTTTTTGATCAATTTTTAAATTTGAACTAGCTAAAATTTCAAAGGCCATTGTTAACAATGAATTTCCAGCAAGAACAGCCGTGGACTCTCCAAATTTAATATGGGTAGATGGTTTTCCTCTTCTTAAACTGTCATTATCCATACAAGGTAGGTCGTCATGAATAAGGGAATAAGCATGAATACATTCTATCGCAGCACCAATAACAATTAATATATCATATTTAATTTTAAATACAGTGCCTATATCCAATAATATTTTCGATCTAATTTTTTTTCCTCCTGGAAATAATCCATATTTCATTGCAGAGATCAATTCTGTTTTTTTTTGTTTTTTTATAAATATTTTAAGAAATAGATTTGTATCTTTTGCTATTTGAGCAAGTTTATTTTGCATTTTTTTTTGTAATTATATTGTTTATTTTTTTTTTTGTTTCTTCTTTAATGTTTTTCGTTGTTTTTTGAAATTTCTTTTCAATAACATTGTTTAATTTCAACAACTCTTGATAGACTTCAATTGAGTTACTCAGATCCTTTTTTTTTTCTAAAGACTCAATAATGTTATTTGCTTCATTTGTTAAATCTTCAAGAGATTGAGAATTATTATCAAGTGGTAAATTTTTATCTTTCATATAATAATGATTATTAATACATGAAAACTATTCAATCAAATATCAAAAAAGCTATAAAATACCTAGATAAAAATTGCTCAATAGGTGTGCCAACCGAAACTGTTTATGGATTAGCTGCTAATGCATATGTCGATTCAGCTGTAAAAAAGATTTTTAAATTAAAAAAAAGGCCAAAAAATAACTCTCTAATTGTTCATTATTCTGACCTCAATTCTTTAAAAAAAGATTGTTTTGTAAATGACAATTTTGTGAAACTTTATAAAAAATTTTCTCCTGGACCAATTACTTACATTCTAAGATTAAAGAAAAATTCAAAGATTTCAAAATATGTAACTAATAATAGAAAAAACTTAGCTGTGAGATTTCCTAAGCATAAAGTTTTTCAAAAACTATTAAAACAACTAAATTATCCTTTAGCAGCACCCAGCGCTAACATCTCAACTAAAGTAAGTGCTGTTCAAGCTAAAGATGTCAGGGAAGAGTTTGGTAAAAAAATTGAATATATATTAGATGGTGGAAAATGTTCAATAGGTATAGAGTCAACAATAGTTAGTCTAGTAAACAAACCAACTATATTAAGGTTGGGTGGTTTAGATGTTAGCAAGATTCAAAAAACTTTAGGATATAAAATGCATCTTAATACTAATCCCAAAAATAAAATTGCACCAGGTCAATCACGTCTACATTATTCTCCAGGAATTCCGTTAAAAATGAATGTTACAGAACCCAAAAAAGGTGAAGCTTTTATCTTAATGAAAAAAAGAAAATACAAACTTGATAATTTTTATTATTTAAGTACGAACAATAATTTGAAACAGGCTGCTAAAAACTTATATTCTTGCTTAAGAAAAATTAAAAAAAAAGGTTATAAATCAATTTCTGTTGAAAAAGTTAAAAATAAAGGATTAGGAAAAACTATAAACGATAGATTGATTAGAGCATCACATTTTAAACATACATAAAATGTGATTATGTGAAACTTATTACTTATAATTAATATTTTTTTAAAATATTAAAAATTCTATCAGCAACCATTCCATCTCCAAAAATTTTTGATGGCGTAATCTTTTTTTTATTTAGATAAGTAACTGCTTTAAAAATTTTTTTATAATTATATCCAGTTAAGATATTATTTCTATTCACCAAGCTTAATTGTCGCTCTGTTGACTCTCGTATGGTGATGCATGGTACGCCTAACAAGGAAGCTTCCTCTTGAATACCACCTGAGTCTGTAAAAATAATTTTACTATTTTTCATTATAGTTAAAAAATTTATAAATTCTAAAGGTTTGGCAATTTTTATAAACCTTAATTTTTTAATCTTAAGTTTTTTAATTATTTTTTCTGTTCGTGGATGAACTGGAAATAAAAAATTGAAATCAAATTTTTTTCCTATTTTTTCAAGGTCAAGGATCAATTTATTTAACTTTATAGGATTATCTACTGTTTCTGGTCTATGTAATGTGATTAAAAAGTATTTTTTTTTTATTAATTTAAATTTATTCAAAATACTATTTTTTGCAGTTGATGCTTTATATTTTTTAATCATATCTGAAACTGTATTTCCTACTATAAATATTTTTTTATTTACAGTTAACCTCTCGTTTTTTAAATTATTAAAATCAAATTTTGTTGGTACAAAAAGATAGTTTGAAAGTTGATCTATAATCTTTCTATTAATTTCCTCAGGCATTTTTTCATCAAAAGATCTTAGTCCAGCTTCAATATGGACTATGTTAATTTTTTCTTTATCTACAAATTGTTTTCTATTAAAAATTGATGCAGCAAAAGAGCCTGCTAAAGCAGTGTTTGTATCGCCTTGAACAATTAAATAGTTAGGTTTTTCTTTATATAAAATTTTTTCTATACTGCCAATACTTTTAGAAAAAAAACTATCATATCTAGAGCCAGATGCTTTAATATTGTATTTTGGTTTTGGCACATTAAAAAATTTGAAAAAAACTTTACTCATTATTTTTATATAATGCTGATTGGTATTAATTAAAAAAAAATTAATTTTCTTTTTTTTTAAAATTGTAATTAGAGATGCAAGTTTAATGATTTCTGGCCTAGTTGATAGTACAATACAAATTTTCATATTTAGTTAAGTTTTGAAAATATAATTTAATCTTATATAGTTCTTTAAGAAACTAATAAAATAATTAATTAATCCATGAATGAAAAACTTATTAAAAACAATATAGTCATCATATTCTTGGCTGTAATACCTATTTTTTCACTCATTATTGGTTTTATTTTAAATGAAGATCTTTCAACTGGTGGTGCAAAATGGGACTTTAATTTGACTTGGCCAATAATTATTGATTATTCAAATTTTAACTTTACCACAAGTATTACAAGACATATGCCGTTGCACTATGCTTTGCTATCCATATTAAATAAAGTCTTTAACAGTCAGGAATTTATTAGAATTTTTTATCTATTTTTCAGTTTTCTGCTTCCTATTTTTATTTATCTAAATCTTATTAAAATTTATAATTATAATAAAATTATCTTACTAGTTTTTAGTTCAAGTTTTTTATTTATTCCTTTATTTAGAGCGTCCTCTATATGGGCAAATGCACATTTAACGGCCACTATTTTTTTTTTAATTGGTAATTATTTTCATTTAAAATCTAAAGAAAAAAATATTTTTTCATATAAAATTATTAATTTATTATTTTTATCTTTTTCAATATACTGTATTCAAACTTACTTTCTTTTATATTTGTTTTACCTATATAATTATTTTTTATCTGAAAAATTCAAAAATTTTATTAAACTTTTCCTATTTAGTGTTCTACTAAGTTTACCTGGATTGATTTTTATTATATTAAATCCAAGGATTGTTGGTTTTGGGGATATAATAACTCGTGACATTTTTTATACATTCTCTGCTAATTTTTCTCTAATATTTTTCTTTTTTATCTTTCTGTTAATCAATAAAGAAAATTTAACTATAATTCTAAACCAAATCAAAATTTTTAATAAGATAGAAATTGTTACTATACTGATAATAGTTTTTTATGTTTTCTACAATCAAGATCTTTTTTCCTTAGATCCAAGGCTTAGAGGTGGTGGTTTTTTTTATAAATTATCTTACTTGGTTTTAAGTAATAACATAATTTTCATTACATCATTTCTTTTGGGACTAATTACTTCTTATATTGTTGTTAAATATGAGCCTAAAATTTTACTTATTTTGTTAATAATGAATTTAATGAGTTTAAATTTTATCGTTTATCAAAAATATTTTGAACCTTTATTTTTAATAATGCTAACAATTTTATTCAAAAATTTTTTAATAAATAACGTATTATTAAATTTTAAAAATACCTTAGTTTTTTACGGTTTAATATTTTTGTATTTTTTAACAGCTTATATAAATTATCTGGGTAAAATTTCATTTAATTTGGTACTTTAATTTATCTATGACCTTTAAAAAAAAGTAAACGTAGTGTTAATAAAATTGTTTTTGTTAATTTCATTTTACTTTGACCTATTTTATAGTCATAGCTAAGGGTAAAAGGAATTTCAGATATTTTTAAATTATTATTCCTACCAGTTAAAAAAAGTATTATTTTTGCAGCAATATTGAAGTCTTCATTTTTAAAAAACTTCTTGTTCTTTAAAATATCTTGAATTAGTTCGAATTTGTAGGCTCTAAAATTACAAGTATAATCATTTAAATTATTATAAGGGTAAAACAATTTAAATAAATGTTTCGCACCTATACTTAAAAAATGACGCCACAAAGTTAATCCATTAACTTTTGATGATTTAACAAATCTAGATGCTATTACAATATCACTTCCAGTTTGTATCTTTTTAATCATTTTTGGAATTTTTGAAATTGGATGTGTATTATCACTATCTAATGTAACTACGGTATCTATATCTCTAGCTTTATTAAAAATTAGTTTAAAACCTGTTTCCATGGTTAAGCTTAGTCCTAGATTTTTTTTATGCCTGGTGTAGATTAATTTAAATTTATATTTTTTATTTTTTAATAAAATTGTATTATCTGATGAACAATCATCTACCAGAACAACAGTAATACCTTTAATTTTTTTAGTTATTTTGTCAATTTTTTCAAATACTTTTATGAGATTTTTCTTCTCATTAAAAGCTGGAAGCAAAATATAGTTCATAGTTTTGTTTATAACTCTTTTATATCTCATAAATAAATGCCTGCACCAAATTAATCCTAAATTTAACATTCATATTTTTTTTACTTTAAGAAGAAAAAAGATAATAAATATTGATATTATTGGTGCGCCTGCTAGGAGTCGAACCCAGAACCTCCTGATCCGAAGTCAGGCGCTCTATCCAGTTGAGCTACAAGCGCATATAGTATTAATATTACATTTTATGAAAAAAAACATTAATTTAATAGTTAGTGAAAAAGATGACAATCTTAGAGTTGATGTATTTATTAACAAAAAAAATGACTCTATAAGTAGAACTAGAATCAAGAATTTAATCCTTAAAGAAAAATTAAAACTTAACGATCAAATAGTTAGTAATCCTTCAAAAAAAGTTTTTACGAGTGATATAATAAACCTTGAAATACCAGAATTAGATATACCTTCATTAAAGCCTTATGATTTTAAATTACAAATAATATATGAAGACAACGATTTATTAGTAATAGATAAGCCTGCAGGCATCATAATGCATCCTGGAGCTGGAAATTATGACAAAACTATTGTCAATGCCTTAATGCATTATGGTAAAGACTCTCTATCTAAAATTGGTAATGAACTTAGACCTGGTATTGTTCATAGAATAGATAAAGACACATCTGGACTAATTGTTATTGCAAAAAATAATGAAACACATGAGAATTTATCTGACCAATTTAGCAAACATACTATTACAAGAGCATATCAATTATTAGTTTGGGGAAAACTAAGACCTTCATCTGGAAAGATTGATACTTTTATAACAAGAAGTTCAAAAAATAGACAAATGATGGAAGTAAGTATTTCTAAAGGTAAACGTGCAATAACTAATTATAAGACTATTGAAGTTTTTGAAAATGATAAGATACCAACTTTAAGCTTAGTGGAATGTAAATTAGAAACAGGAAGAACGCACCAGATAAGAGTTCACATGACACATATGGGAAATAGTATAATGGGTGATGGAAAATATAAAAAAAAATATAAAAAACTTAAAAATATAGATACAAATTTAGAAAATCTAATTTATAGATTAAATAGACAATTTCTACACGCACAGACGTTGGGTTTCATTCACCCAAAAACTAACGAAAAAATGATTTTTACCTCAATTTTGCCACAGGAACTTGAAAATATTTTGATTTTACTTAGAAATACAAATAAATAATGTCTTGAAATTAAGCTATAGTTAATTAAATAAATAAATCGTATGAACACAACATTTAACAATAACCTGCCTGTACTTTCTAATGAAGGTGGTCTGTCTGCTTATCTTGATCAGATTAAAAAGTTTCCTATGTTAGCAGCCGAAGAAGAATATATGCTAGCAAAAAACTGGAAAACAACTGGAAATGTAAAAGCTGCTGAAAAACTTGTAACTAGCCATCTTAGACTTGTTGCAAAAATTGCAATGGGTTATAGAGGATACGGATTACCAGTCAACGAAATGATTTCAGAAGGAAACGTCGGATTAATGCAGGCAGTAAAAAAATTTGAACCTGAAAAAGGTTTTAGATTGGCTACCTATGCGATGTGGTGGATAAAAGCCTCTATTCAAGAATATATATTGAGATCATGGAGCCTAGTTAAAATAGGTACAACTACAGCTCAAAAAAAATTATTTTTTAATTTAAAAAAAATAAAAAATCAAATTGCTCCTGAATCTGAGGGAGATTTACGACCTGAGCATGTAAATGAAATAGCGAACAAATTAGATGTGGGTAAGCATGAGGTTGTTTCCATGAATAGAAGACTTTCAGGTAAAGAATTTTCGTTGAATGCACAAGTTGGTGAAGATGGTGACGAATGGCAAGACTGGCTAACAGATAAAGAACTTGATCATGATCTTAAATTTGCACACCAAGAAGAAATGCAACAGAGGCAAGGCCTGTTGAAAGAGTCTATTAAAATCCTGAATGATAGAGAAAAAGAAATTTTATATTCTAGGAGATTAAATGATGAACCAACAACTTTAGAAGATTTAAGTAAAAAATATAAAATAAGTAGAGAAAGAGTTAGGCAAATAGAAAATAAAGCTTTTGAAAAACTTCAAAAACATATGTTGAATTCTGCTAAATCAAAAAATCTGCTACCAGTAAATTAATCTTCAAAGGGATTTTCTAACAGAATAGTATCTTCTCGCTCTGGACTGGTTGAAATACTTGAAATTTTTGTCCCTATAAAATCTTCTAATGCATATATGTAGTTTTTTGCATTATCTGGTAAAGCTTCAATGTTTTTAGCTCCCTGTGTTGAAGCTTTCCAACCGGGGAAAGTTTTATAAATTGGTTTAATCTTCAATTGATCTTCCACGGCAGCTGGAAAATAATCCAATTTTTTTCCATCTAATTCGTATTCAACACACATTTTAATTTCATCTAATTCATCTAGAACATCAAGTTTAGTCAGTGCTATCCCATCTATTCCTGAAATTTTAATTGTTTGTCTTACTAGTACACCATCAAACCAGCCACATCTTCTTTTTCTACTTGTGACAGTTCCAAATTCCTTTCCTCTTGAACCAAGCAATTCTCCCACTTCATCATTTAATTCAGTTGGAAAAGGACCTTCTCCAACTCTTGTTGTATAAGCTTTAGTTATACCAAGTACATAATGGATTGAGTTTGGTCCACAACCTGTTCCAGTTGCAGCGCTAGAGGCAACAGTATTAGATGATGTTACAAAGGGATAGGTTCCATGATCCACATCAAGTAAAATCCCTTGAGCTCCTTCAAATAATATTTTTTTTTTTGTCTTTTTAAACTCATCAATTTTAAGCCAAACTGGTTGAGAAAATTTAAGTATCTCTGGTGCAATTTTTAAAAGATCTTTTTTTAATTTTTCTTTTTCAAAAATTTTTTTTCCTAATCCTTTTCGAATAGCATTATGATGAATAAGAACAGTTTCTAGCCTTTGATCAAGATTCTTTTCTGATCTTAAATCCATAACTCTTATAGACCTTCTACCAACCTTATCTTCATATGCTGGGCCAATCCCTCGCCTAGTAGTTCCAATTTTTCCTTTTCCTGCTGCATCTTCTCTTATTTCATCCATTTCTCTATGAAAAGGGAGAATTAGATTTGCAGACTCTGAAATCATAAAATTATTTACATCAACAACAACACCTTTAGATTTAATTTCCTTTATTTCT
>CALSWN010000030.1 GCA_943841085.1 uncultured Candidatus Pelagibacter sp.
TTACCATTCCAAAAGGTGATGCATCATAAACTTCTTTTAGATTCATAGCTTTGATTTTTTTGAATGTTGGAGGTTTTTTTTAGTTAATAGAATAGGAATTAATGCAAGAGAAGTAATTACTGAAATAAGAATAAAAGGTTGAAAGTTTTTAGGACTACTAAAATTTAGTAAAAACATTCCTATACCCATCGCACCATATAAAATAACCATATAGATAGATAGAACGCTCCCTCTATTTTTATTACTTGATCTATCGTTAAGCCAACTTTCAGCAACAGTGTAAATACAAACCATACTTATTCCTGTAACAACTCTTAAAATGAACCAAATAAATGGGTTTATAAAAACAGCATGAACTAGAATGACTAGGGAAGCCATTGATGCAAAAGCTGCAAAAACTCTTATGTGTCCAACTCTAGATATAAGACCAGGAATAGTAGCTGCACCAATAAAATACCCAACGAAATATCCAGACATCATAAAGCCCGTTGAAGTCAGACTAAACTCTTCTTGAACTGCTCTAACTCCTAGCAATGAACCCTGAAAGCCATAGGCCATCATTAGGAAACCCATACCTAAAAATAATGCCCAGGAATTTTTTAAAACTTTATTCATAAAATTGATCGTACTTATTTGCGATGTAATTGTAAATCAAGTCTTTATTGTGACGGATTTATGATTTTTTTAATTTGATAAATGAGTGAATTGCAATGGCTGTAATGATAACAATACCACCTTGAATAGTCTCTACACTTGGTTGTTCTTTTATAATAAGCCAAACCCAAATAGGACCTATAATAGTTTCTAATAAAAAGAATAAATTGACTTCTGCTGCTGGTATAAATCGTGGAGCTATTGTCACTAATACAAAAGGTATAGCTACACACATAATGCACATTAGAGGAACTATAATTTGATCATCTTTAGTCAAAGTAAAGCTTTCAATAAAAAACAAGGCAAATAAAGTGACTATAAGTTTTCCAACAACTGCGGCTGGAACAAGGTTTTTATGTTTTGCAGATCTAATTGTAACGGCACCAATTGCCAAACCTAAAGCAGTTATTAAACCTAAAATATCACCAAAAAAGTTACCTAATTGCAAAGAGTCATAAAAGATGTAGATAGCTGCAACAAATGTTATAAATATTGCAATCCAAGTTTTTTTATCAGGAAGTTCTTTTAAAAATATTGCTCCTAAAATTGCTGATAGCATAGGAGCCATCGCAATCATCACAAGTGTATTAGCAACATTTGTATTTTGGATAGATACAACAAATGTTATATTTGTTAAGGAAAATGTTAAAACATAAATTATTCCATGATGACCGCTTGTAAAAAGCATTTTAAAAAAACTTAATTTATAAATTAATAACATTCCAAAGAAGACAGTTATAAAAGGAATAAGGCCTCGATAAAAAACTAAACCCCAAGTATCTATGCTTGAAAGTCTTATAAATAAGGAATCAGGAGTAATAAACATTACTGCAACAAATGCTAACAAAGAGCCTTTTTGTTGATCAGTAAAATTATTCAAGCTTTCAAACCTTTCCAAAAAATTTTTGCAATATCATCACCGGTTAAATCATAATAAGTTTTGAGACCAGTAGGAGAAGTCACATTTATATCTCCATTTAATTTTTGATCAATGAAATCTATACCTGCAAAATAGATATCCTTTTTAATAAGATCTCTTCCGATTAAATTAGATATTTTTTTTTCTATTTTTGTTAATTTTGTAGAAATTGCTTTCGCACCTTTGCTCATATTACTTAAAAATGAACCAGACCTTGGAACTCTTGAAATAGCCCCACTAATTTTACCATTAAATAAAAAAACTCTTTTATCTCCATTTTTAATCATAGGAAGAAATTTTTGACACATAATATGTCCATGTTTTTTTAAAATTTTCAAGACTAATTTTTTATTAATATTTTTTTCAATAAAATAAATATCATTGCCGCCAAAACTATGGATTGGTTTAATAACAATTTTTTCATTTTTTTTAAAAAACTTAACTATCTCTGTATAATCTTTAGTAAAGATTGTGTTTGGCATGTATTTTTGAAACGATGATGAATATAATTTTTCTGAAACATTTCTTATAGATGTAGGATTATTTATAATTCTAACTTTTTTCTTTATTTTGTCTAAAATATAAGTTGTTGAAATATATTCTAGGTTAAAAGGAGGATTTTGTCTAATTAACAAAAATTTTGAAATTGATAAATCGATTGTTTTATTTTCTAAAATTTTAAAAAATTTATTTCTAGAGTAGTTAAATATTACAAAATGCCCTTTAGCTAAAACTTTATTTCCAATTATAGATAGATTGCGCGGCTCATAATAAAAAATTTTATATTTTAATTTTTGAGCTCTGATAGCTAAATAAATACTTGTGTCTGTTTTTGGATTTAGTTTGGAGAGCTGGTCACCTTGAATAGCAACTATTTTATTTGTCATATAAATCACTTAAATTTTCATTTTTAGAAAATTTATTAATCATATGCTCTGCATTTGTGCTCTTTTCGTTAATTAAATTTTCAAGATGTGTTAAAAACTTAGTCTCATTTTGATCGGAGTTATTTAAAATGTCTCTTTTTTTTAGACCTTCTTTTGAAAGATTAAGTAGTAAAGTTGACCAATAGTATAAATTTTTTCCCATCAATTCTGTGTTAAAACCTTTTTTTGGAGCTTCAAGGTAAGCATTAATGATTTTATTTTTATCCCATTTAGAGATCAACTCATAAGTTTCATCTAAATTGCCATATAGCATTCCTATATTAAAAGCTGGACCAGCACATAAACAATCCCACCCACATGTATCCATTGATCTAAGCTCTATATATTTTTTTAATCTGTTTTCTGTAAAAATAGTGCTTAAGTGGGTTGCTAAATCATTTTCTGTTGGCAATCTATTTTCGATATCTTGAATTTTTCCATTCATAAAATCTAAAAAAGAGTAGTTATTACCTGATAAATATTTCTTTTCATCTTGTATGAATAACAATGGAAAGTTGATTGCAAAATCAGCATATTTTTCAAAATCCATATTATCCAAAAAAATTTTTGGAAGTCCTCCTCTTGATGTTTCTTGCCAAACTTTCGATCTATAAGACATGTATCCACTATTTTTCTTTTCAACTATTGAGGAATTTGCAAATAGTGCAATTGATATTGGTACTATTGAATTGATAATCTTAAACTTTTTAATAAAGTCTTTTTCAGAACTGTAGTCTAGATTTAATTGAGTGCCACAAGTTCTGTACATCATATCAAGACTTAGTGAACCCCCATTAGGCATCTCTTTTGTCATCACTTCATATCTTTGCTTAGGATTATTGGGTACTTCGTTTAGTTTTGAAATAGGATCAAAACCAGCACTCACGATATTTAAATCAAGTTTTTTGTTGACCTGCAGAAGTTCAAACAAGTAATCATGGGACTCTGCACACGCTTCGTGAATATTATTTAATTTGTCACCTGATAATTCAATTTGGTTCCCAGGCTCAAGGGTAATATTTTTTCCATTTTTTTTCAAACCAATAATATTTTCGCTCTCCATAACTGGTTTCCAACCAAATTCATTTAAAGCTTTAAACATTTTAATAATAATATCGTAAGTTGCTCTTTTATTTGTTTTTTTATCAAATAAAAATTTTTCATGCTCAATACCAATTTTAAAATGATTTGTGGTTTTAATTCCAGACTTGAAATAATTAACTACCTGTTCTTTATGAGTTATCATAATTTAATATATAGTGATTTATATGTTTAATTAAAGCGCAATTTAATTATTGGAGGCGGTACTTAATAATGATAATTGAGTTATCTTATCATCGCCCAATTCATCAATTGGTTTAACAGGATAATCACCTGTAAAATAATGATCAGTCAACTGGGGGTAAATATCATCTCTTTTTTGAAACCCCATTGCCTTATACATTCCTTTAATAGATAAAAAATTTAAAGATTTAGCGCCAATGTATTCACAAATTTCATCATTTGTTTTATTTGCCGCAAGAAGTTCTTTTTTTGTGGGTGTATCAACACCATAAAAATCTGGATACCTTATTTCAGGACATGCAATTTTAACATGAACTTCCTTAGCACCTGCGTCATAAAGCATTTTTACTATTTTATGAGAAGTCGTTCCTCTAACTAAAGAATCATCAATTAAAATAATTCTTTTATCTTTTATTGATGATTTATTGGCATTTAGTTTTAATTTTACACCTAAGCTTCTAATTTTTTGGCTTGGCTCAATAAAAGTTCTACCAACATAGTGATTTCTAATTAATCCTAGCTCAAAGTTTTTTTTTAAATGTTGAGCAAAACCTAGTGCAGCCGCATTTCCAGAGTCTGGAACTGGAACAACAATATCACAATCTATTTTATTTTCTTTGGCTAACTCTATTCCAAAATTTTTTCTATACTCATAAGCAGATTTACCATTTAATAAACTATCTGGCCTTGCAAAATAAATATATTCAAATACACAAGGTCTGACTTTTCTGACTGGAAAGGGCTTAATACTTTTTAATTCATCTTTTTCTATGTATACCACTTCACCGTTTTCAACGTCTCTTATGTATTTTGCTCCTATAATATCTAATGCACAAGTTTCAGACGCAAAAACATAACTATCTTTTATTTTTCCTATTACTAATGGTCTAGTACCATTAGGATCCCTTACTCCGATTAATGTATTTTGTGTAAGCATTACTAATGCATAACCACCTTGAATTTGAAATATAGCATCAATAACTTTATCAATTGTTTTGTTTCTTTTTGATTTTGCAATTAATTGAACTATTGTTTCAGTGTCAGATGTTGTATGGAAAATGGCCCCATCTTCAACAAGTTTATTTCTAAGAGTAATAGAGTTTGTTAAGTTTCCATTATGAGCAACCCCTATTCCCCCAGCATTAGTATCTGCAAAAAAAGGTTGAATATTTCTTAAGGTATTTTCACCAGTAGTACTATATCTATTGTGACCAATGCCATAGTCACCAGGAAGACTTTTTAAAACTTTTTCTTTGTTAAAATTATCACCAACTAAACCAAATCTTTTTTCAGAATAATATTTTTTTCCATCAAAAGTAACTATTCCACAACCCTCTTGGCCTCTATGTTGTAAAGCATGAAGACCCAACGCTGTGAGCGCAGCAGCATCATTACTATTACTTACGCCAAACACACCACACTCTTCTTTTAATTTGGGATTATAGTTCTTCAATTTTTTCTTTAGAATCTTGATATTTTTTTTCATTAGGAAACTCTTTAATTAAATAATTACTACCTTTTTCAATCCATTGAAAGGTGTATGATGAATCTAATTTAATTGGCCATTTGTTATAATTATACACAATATTAACTGCTGAAAATAATAAAACACACACAATATATCCCCTAACAAAGCCAAAAAATAATCCAAATATAGAATCTAAGCTGCCCAACCCCGAATACCGAACAGCTTTACTGACTCCCTTATTAATCATCAAAATTATGAAAACAACTAAAATAAAGATTACTACACCAAGAACAACATCCAAAACATATTCACTATCTATAATATTTTTAAAATAAGGTTTAACTCTTGGAAAAAGAATCAATGTCACAATGTAGGCTAAAATCCATTTTGATGCAGCTAGAATACTTAACACAAAACCCTTATTGTAACACTTGATCACTGATAATGTTGTAATTATCAAATACAAAAGATCTATGATTGAAATAGTGTCATAGAAATTTTGTACAATTTCAAACATAGTAACGATTATTTACCAAACGGTTTATTTATTAGAAGGAGAGATGGTAGTAATGTTAAAACCGAAATCATAGCTAATAACATTGCTATTCCAGTAAAAACACCAAAGTAAATTGTAGGTATAAATTTAGAAAACACTAAAATCGAAAAACCAAATACAATAGTTATTGATGTATTTAATATTGCGACCCCAACAGTAGAGTGACAAATTTTAATTGTCTTGTCATAATCACCGTGTTTTGAAAACTCTTCTTTAAATCTATAAATATAATGAATGCTATTGTCTACCGCTATACCTATTGTAATCGCAGCTATGGTTATAGTCATCATGTCCAAAGGAATTCCAAATAAACCTATGATTCCTAAAATAAAAAAAGCAGCAATAAAGTTTGGAACAACACCAATTAGGGAAATTTTAATATTCCTAAAAAGTACCATGAACATTATAAAAATTCCAACCATAACCAACCCTAATGTAAGTATTTGAGATTTAAAAAGACTTTGAAGTAAATTATTAAATAAGATTAAAACACCAGCAAGTTTAAATTCTTCTTCATTGAGATTAAGCTTATTCTTCAAATCAAAGTTAATTTTTTTTATTAAATCATTTCTCCTCAAGCCATCTTGGGAGTCTATAATTCTTAAATTTATTCTGGCTTCATTGTCTCTTATTGAAATATATGGATCAATAATTTCTTTTTTAATACTTTCAGGAATTTTAGAATAAAGAACACCCATTTCTAATGTGCCCAATGGTTTATTATTGTTCAATTTTGTAGCAACTTGAATTATTGAACTAAAAGATAATACTTTTCCTACAGCAGGCAATTCGTCGAGATAATTATGTACAGCCTCAATTTTATCAATCTTGTCTTTTGTAAACCAATATTTTTCAACATTTTGATTCTCATCATCATTCCAATCATCAAACTCATCATCCTGATTAGATTTTGATAATGGTTTATCTGGGAATTTTAAAATAACTTCTAAAGGTGTTGTGCCTCCAAGTTTTTCATCAATAAGTTTCATACCTTTGTATATTTCTGTATTTTTATTAAAATAATTTATAAAACTATTTTCCACTTCAAGTCGGCTTATACCAACTATACTTAAAATGATAATTAATCCTGTTATAGTAAATATCATTTTTTTATTATTCATTGAAAATTTTGCAAAAAGTGAGGTAATTTTTGAATTTTTATTTTCTTCAATTTTTACACTATTGTTTGAAAAGAAACTTAAAAGCGTAGGTAATAAAGTGAAAGTGATAATGAATGATGTAATTAATCCAAAAGTCATCATCCATCCAAAATCAATAATTGGCTTAATACCACTAAAAATTAAAGATAAAAAAGCACACACAGTTGTTAAGACAGTATATATAATTGGCCAAAACATTTTTCCTGTTGTTATCGAGATTATTTCAAAATTATTTAAATCTGGAAAATCATTTTTTAACTGCAAAAAACGTGTACTCATATGAATATTCATTGCCATTGTTAAGATAAGCATTAACGCAATAAAGTTAGAGGAGATTACGGTGACTTTCCATCCCAATAGACCAAGAAAGCCTGTCATAATTAAAACTGAAAAAAAACAACTACTAATTGGAACGATGATCCATATAAGTTTTTTAAAAACAATCCAGAGAGTTACAATAATAAAAAAAAGAACTCCAAGGCCAAATACAATAATGTCACTTTTAATAAATGACATCATATCGTCAGCTATCATTGGAATACCGCCCAAATATATTTTTGCTACATCTTGGTAAGTTTTGATTATTTCTCTTATTTGGACAATATTTTCATGGTTCTTTTTTTTTAATTCATTTTTATATATTTCAATTTCTTTATTACTTTTATTTTTAATATCTTTAAGGTTCTCTTTTTTTATGTAAACTATGATACCACTTGTATTACCGTCCTCACTGATTACAAAATTCCTAAATACAGGACTATTAAGTATTTCATCAAAACCTCTTTTTTTATTAACATCTTCATCCTTGAGAGTTTTGAAGTTCTCTAATCTTTCCTGGAGAGGTGAGTCAGAATTTTCTAATAAAGGTATGTCTAACAGAGTTACAACGCTATGAACCCAATCTAAACTTAGAATTTTATATTTTAAACTTAATAAATTATTAATAGAGGAGTCAGAAATCATCCCTTCGATAGGAGAGTATGTTAAAACTAAAAAATCTTTAGAACCGTATCTTTCAGTAACTTCTTTTAAATATTTAAGATCAGGATCTCCTTCAATTAAGAGTGTATCGGATGACGCATCTAATCTAAAATCCTTAGTAAAATACCCAAAGCTAAATAAAGCAATTATTAATAATATAAAAATTGATTTTGGGTTCTTAAGTACTGTGTTTTGATATAAATGAGATAGCATTTAATACTATTATATATTGGAATTTAGTTAATTTGAGTATCTTTAAATTTAGTAAACATTGCTTCAAATTCTACCATTATATTGCCTGTGGGACCGTGTCTTTGTTTTCCAATAATAAGTTCGGCTAAATTTGATACTTCGTTCATTTTAGCTTGCCATTCAGCATGTTCCACAGTTGCTGGCCTAGGTTCTTTTCTCTCAAGATAATATGCTTCTCTATAAACAAACATAACTACATCAGCATCTTGCTCAATAGATCCAGATTCTCTTAAATCTGATAATTGTGGTTTATGATCATCTCTTTGTTCAACAGCTCTAGATAATTGTGAAAGAGCAATCACCGGAATTTTTAATTCTTTTGCCATCGCCTTGAGACCTTGAGTAATTTCTGAAATTTCTTGTACTCTACCATCTCTATTGCCAGATGATCCTCTCATTAATTGAATGTAGTCAACTACTATTAAATCTAACCCAGATAATCGTTTAATTCTTCTTGCTCTATTGCTCATAGCAGCAATATTGATCGCTGGAGTTTCATCAATAAATAAAGGTAGTTCAGAAATATTTTTAGATGTTTCAATAAATTTATCAAACTGTTCATCTGTAATTCTTCCTCTTCGAATGTCGTTAGATTTAATTCTTGATTGTTCAGCTAAAATTCTAGTTGATAACTGTTCAGAGGACATTTCTAGTGAAAAAAATGCAACAGAGGACTTCTTACCACTTTCCTGGAGCTTTTGAGCTGCATTAAAAGCTATATTTGTAGCTAAAGCTGTTTTACCCATAGACGGTCGGCCAGCAATAATAATTAAATCCGAGTCATGTAATCCACCCAATCTATCATCCAAATCTCTAAGTCCTGTTGGTACACCTACAATTCCCTCATCATTCTTATATGCAGCTGAAGCCATTTCTATTGTTTGTTTCATAGCTTCATCAAATTTTACCAATGATGAATTAAAGGAACCTTTTTCAGCAAGATCAAATAATAATCTTTCAGAATTTTCAATTATTACTTGCCCGTTTATATTTAGCTCGTTTAGTTTTGCAGCATCAATTGTGTTTTCGGATATCTTTATTAGTTCTCGTCTTACAAACATATCGTAAATAATTCTAGAATATTCAATAGCCTGTCTAGAAGCTGTTGAAAATTTTGTTACTTTAACTAAATATTCTGGAACATTTAATTCATCTTTTTCATTTTCAAAATAATTTTTTAATGTAATAGGATTTGCTAGCATTCCTTTGTAAATAAGACTCTCTATTGCTGAAAAAATTTTTTGATGCATTGGATCATAAAAATTAATATTTGAAATGATTGTGTTAATTTCATCAAAAAGTTCATTAGAAACTAGTATAGAGCCAATAACAGATTGTTCAGCTTCAATATTATTAGGAAGTTCTTTAAAGGTATTTTTTACAACGCTTAAATTATTTTCCATAATAGAATTTTAACCTAAAAAAAAAATTAAAAAATAATAATTATGTGTTGGGGAAAAAATTGTATAATTATTGAATAGTTTCAGCAGATACCACATTGATAGTGATTTCAAAATCTATCTCAGAGTGTAAAATAATTTTCACCTTGAATTTACCAATTGATTTAATTTCAGTTATTGGTTGTATTGTTGAAGGTTTGATTTCTATTTTATCAATTTCATTTATTAATTTTGCTATTTCTGTTGGTTTCACTGAACCATATAACTCTTTATTTTCTGTGCTCAATTTTTTTATCTCATATTCTTTTTCATTAATTTTCTCTAAAATTTTTTGAGCTTCATTTTTCTTATCTGTATCTTTTTTATTTAATTCGTTTTTAATTTTTTCTACTTTTGCAATATTTTCTTTTGATGCATAGAGTGCTTTATCATTAGAGATTAAAAAATTTCTGGCAAAACCTCTTTTTACATTTATAATTTCACCAATTACTCCAATTCTTCTTAGATTTTCTAAAAGTATTACTTTCATTAAATTAAAGCCAAATTTCTAGCTCGCTTTATAGATAAAGAAAGCTCTCTTTGTTTTTTTTGTGAAACATTTGTAATTCTTGATGGTAAAATTTTACCATTCTCAGACATATACTTCTTTAATAGTTTTATATTTTTATAATCAACTTCAGGAGCTCCTTTTACTGAGAGAGGACAAGATTTTTTAAATTTGTATTTATTTGGTTGAAAAATACTTAGTTTAGCAAAATTGCTTTGTTTACCTTTTTTATTTCCTGTTCTTTTTTTTGTTGGCATAATTAATCTCTGCTGTAATTTTTCTTATTTTTTTTTTTCCTGTTCATCTTTTTTTTGAAAATAGTTAGCTTTTAAATCAAACTTTTTAACTTTAACAGTCATAAATCTTAAAAGATTTTTATCAATAGCTTCATTTTTTTCTAATTCGCCAATAACACTACCTGCACCTTTAATCTTAAAATGCATAAAAATACCTTTTTTATTTTTTTTAATGATATGAGCAAGATTTAACAAACCCCATTCTTCTGTTTGTACTATTTCACCTTCATTTTTCTCTATAATTTTAGAGTATTTTTCTGCTAATAATTTGATCTGAGCTGGACTAGTGTCCTGTCTAGCAACAATAGTGTGTTCGTATAAATTCATAATTGTTCTTTAATAAAAAATGAGGATATACTATTATAACAATTGAATTACAACACTTAAAACCATAATAAAATTTAAATAATTAAATGTTTTCTGTTATTTTTCCAGGCCAAGGGTCACAATTAGTAGGAATGGGTAAGGACTTACACGATAAGTATAGTCTAATTCAAGATTTATTCAAAGAAGCCGATGATACCCTTGGATTTCCTTTGTCAAAACTTATTTTAAGCGGTCCAAAAGAAGAATTAGATCTGACAGAAAATACCCAACCAGCAATATTTTTAATAAGTTATTCTATTTTTAAGCTTGCTAAAACAGAATTTGGAATTGATTTAAATAAAGCAAATTTTTTTGCAGGACATTCATTGGGAGAGTATTCAGCTTTAACTTGTGCCGGATCATTACAGTTCTCAGATACTTTAAAGATATTAAAAGTTAGAGGCAAAGCTATGCAAAACTCTGTACCTAAAGGAGTAGGTGGAATGGTAGCTATTTTGGGTTCTGAGATTGAAATAATTGAAAATTTTTTAAATCAAAATATAAATAAATATCAATGCTATATTGCGAATGATAACTCTTTGGGGCAAATAGTGCTAAGTGGTAAAACACAGGATTTAGAAAAAATGATGGTAGATCTAAAAGAAAAAAATATTAAAAATATCAAATTACCAGTCAGTGCACCATTTCATTGCAAATTGATGAATAAAGCAACTCTTGTAATGAATGAAGAAATAGCAAAACTAAACTTTAAAGAACCTAAAAATGTCTTAATTTCAAATGTAACAGGAAAAGAAATAGCAAATTCTATTGAACTGAAAGATTTACTAGTTAAACAAATTGAAAGTAGAGTAAGATGGCGTGAAAGTGTTTCTTTAATGATCGAAAAAGGTGTTACTCAATTTATAGAAGTAGGACCTGGTAAAGTTTTATCAGGCTTGGTAAAAAGAATTAATAAAGATGTTAAAGTTAATGCAATAAATAATGAAGAAGATATAAAGTTGATCAATATTAATGATTAGTTTAAAAAATAAAAATATCATAGTTACTGGTGCTTCTGGAGGCATTGGTAATTCAATAGTTGAAAAATTAGATGAGCTTGGAGCTAATGTTCTTGCTACTGGAACTAGACTTGAAAAATTGGAAGAATTAAAAAAAAAATTCAACAATATTAAAATCATTAAGTTTGACATTTCTCAACATGAAAAAATTGAGGGGTTTGTAAATGAAGCAACAGTCGCACTTGGGGGATCACTTGATTGCATAATTAATAATGCGGGTATAACAAAAGATAATTTGACTATTAGAATGAGTTTAGAGGAATGGACAAAAGTAATTGATGTAAATCTTACCTCAACTTTTTTAATGTGCAAACATTCTATAAAAAAAATGCTTAAAAATAAATCTGGCAAGATTATAAATATTACATCAGTAGTAGGGCACACAGGTAATGTGGGTCAGGCAAATTATACAGCCTCAAAAGCAGGTATCGTTGCAATGTCAAAAAGTTTAGCTATTGAATATGCTAAAAAAAACATTAATGTTAATTGTATATCACCTGGTTTTATTAGTACTGCAATGACAGATAAAATAGACGAAACTCATAAGGAAGCTATTATTGCAAAAATACCCTCTAATAGACTGGGTAAAGCCACTGATATAGCAAACGCAGTTGTTTTTTTAAGTTCTGATAAATCTGACTATATTAATGGAGAAACATTACATGTAAATGGAGGCATGTATTTAGGTTGACAAAATTGCTTTTTAAACTATTAACGAAATATAAAAAAAAAGGAACAATATGTCAGAAGATATTTCAAGCAAAGTAAAGAAAATTGTAGCAGATCACTTAGGCATAGACGAAGCTAAAGTACAAGATGACTCTAGTTTTATTGATGACCTTGGAGCAGACAGTTTAGATACAGTAGAATTGGTTATGGCTTTTGAAGAAGAGTTTGGTTCAGAAATCTCAGACAGTGAAGCTGAAAAAATTCTTACGGTAGGCGACGCTGTTAAATTTATTGAAGGAAAAGCAAACTAGGTATTTAAATGTCCATAAAAAAAGATGGGATAATGGTGATTTTATCATCCCCATCTGGGGCCGGTAAAACAACTCTAGTAAAGCTTCTTTCGAAAAAAAAAAATTATTATATCTCAACATCACACACAACAAGGAAACCAAGACTTAACGAAGTTGAAAACAAGGATTATTATTTTGTAAATCACGAAAAATTTGAAAGTTTAATAAGAAACGAAGAATTTCTAGAGCATGCCAAAGTATTTAATCATTTCTACGGCACAACGAGAACTCCAGTAATAGAAAAGTTAGAAAAAGGCGAAAATGTATTATTTGATATTGATTGGCAAGGAGCAGATCAAATTAAAAATAAAAAATTAAATTATAAATTAGTTACTTTTTTTATACTACCACCAAGTAAAGAAGTATTATTTGAAAGATTGTCTAATAGAGACATGAAGGACAAATTAATTGTGGAAGAAAGAATGAAGGAGTTTAGCAGAGATGTATTACATTGGATTAATTATGATTATGTAATTATAAATGACAATCTAAATGAATGTTATTCTAAAATAAGTAATTTAATTGATGCAGAAATTAATAATGGTTCAAAAGATTACGATAAAGAATATATCAGAAATCATGTTAATAAATTAACCTCTTGAACTTTCAAATTCTTTAACTAGCTCAAAGTAAGTTTCTGGCTCAAGATTTTGTGGTCTAAGATTTAAATCAATATTAAATTTTTCAGAAACTTTTTGTGAATCTTTAAAAATTTGATTAAATGGTTTTTTTAACATTTTTCTTCTTTGACTGAAAAAAATTCTAGTAAGCATTTCAAGATTTTTGGCACTCTCTAATTTAAAAAATTTTTTTTTAGGGGTAAATAACAATAAAGAACTATCTACTTTTGGTTTTGGTGAAAAGCTTTGTGGCTTTATATCAGTTATTTTTTTTATATTTAGCTTCCAATTGGATAAAATAGACAATCTTCCATATTTTGAATTATTAGATTTGGCTATAATTCTATCTGCTACTTCTTTTTGAAACATTAAGACTAAACTCTCAAACCAAACATTATTGTCCATATTCATTATCCATTTAGAAAGAATTTCTGTTGAAATATTGTATGGTAAATTACCAAATACAATTAATTTTTTATCAAAAATTTCATTTTCTTTAATTTTTAAGACATCATCATGAATAATTTGAATTTCATTATCAAATTTATCTTTTAAAACTAAAACTAAATCATTATCCTTCTCAACCACATAAATTTTTTTTGGATTTCTTTTAAGAATAAAAGTTGTTAAATTTCCACTACCTGGTCCGATTTCTAAAATTTCTTTACCTTCAATATTTACTGAGTTAACAATTTGATTAAGAATATCTCTGTCTATTAAAAAATTTTGTCCTAAACTTTTTTTAGCGCTAATTTTCACTTATTTATCTAGAAATTTTAAAGCATTCACTAAGCTGTTTGGATTTGATAAATTTTTACCTAACATCAAAGAATTTGGACCGTGATCTGGAGAAATACGAATGAAAGGTAAACCCAATGTTATATTAATTGCATTGAAGCCAAATAAAGATTTCATAGGAGAAAGAACTTGATCATGATACATACCGATTATTACATCAAATTTCTTCAAATTTTCTTTCATAAAAATCGTATCGGCAGAAAATGGTCCTTTAACCAAATAATTTTTTTTATTCAAATCTTTAATTGCAGGTATAATAATATTATCCTCCTCACAATTTTTTAAATTGCTTTCACAGTGTGGATTTAAGCCAGTAACAGCAATTTTTGGTGTTTTTTTAAAGTTTTTTTTATAAAATTTAGTAATCAATTGTACATGAGTATATATTTTTTTTTTAGAAATAGCTTTATTAACATTTTTTAAAGCAAGATGAGTAGTAATAGGACTAACAGATAAATTTTTACTATATATCAACATAGCAAAATTTTGTGTTCTTGTTTTTTTTGATAAATATTCAGTGATCCCTAAACTTTTACCTTTCAAAAAATGTTTTTTAGATATCGGACCATTAATTAAGCCAGAACATTTTTTTTCTTTTAAAATTTTAAGTGCAATTTGAAATGATTCATTTATAAAAGTATTAGATTTTTCAGAAATATTATCAAACGGTTTATTAAATTTAAAATTTACATCAATTAAATTTATCTTTTTATTATTTAGAAAATTAATATTGATTTTGTTTTGATTTATTAGATTTAAATCAAAATTAAAACCTAATTTTTTCATTTGTAGCAAAACAAGTTTTTTAGAAGAAATTAAAATGATAGGTTGTTTTAAATTGATTCTTTTTATTGATTTAAAAAATATCTCAAGGAAAACACTATAAGGCTCTGCTGAAACAATAATGATAGGTTTCTTATTCACTAATAATAGAGTTTAGTTTGATTTTATTATAATAAATAATAGAAAATTGATTATATTGTTTATTTTTTTCAAAAGAAATGGCTTGTTTTAATAATTCATCTTTATTCATTTCAACTTTTTTTTGTTTTTTATTTTCAATTTTTAAAATCATAAAAGCATTAGTGATTTTTAAAGGTTTTGAAAGTTCACCAATTTCTAAATCTTTTATTGCAGTAACTGTCTTTTGTGACAATTGTTTCTCTGCAAACCAACCAATATTTCCACCAAATTTTGATGAGTCTGCTATGCTATGAATATTTGCAGCATTTTTAAAACCTTGTTCCACAATATCTTTTTTAATTAAATCAACTTTATTAGACAAATTAATCTCATCAGAAATTTGGAAAACTATTTCTGATAACTCATACTCTATATCAAAATTGTTATCATTTGAGTTTTTTTCAATTTGTTTTTTTAAAAACTCTTCATTAATATTTATTTGATTTGCATATATAGATCCTATAAGTTTATTCCAAAGCATTTCAATTTCTATTTTATTTTTTACCACCTCTAAATCTAAATTATTTTCGTTTAAGTAATTTTCAAATTCATTTAAATTTTTCATGCCAATTCTTTTATAATAGCCTTGAATAATTTCATTCAAGTAATCTACCGTGTCTCCCAATTTATAAAATTTTTGAACTTCATTTTTTTTAATTTTTTCTTTAATTATTGATTCTTTAGCTAATTTTAATAAAGTATTATTATCTGTATTTTTTAATTCACTGTTTAAAATAATCAAATACCGGGACTCAGTTTCTAAATCTATATTTGTAACTATTTCATCATTAACCTTAAAAGATATAAAACTTTCGAGACCATATAAAGGCATAAAGATTATTAAACTAGAGAATATATATCTAATTAATTTGTTCATTGATTAATATTTGGTGAAACTGCTTTTCCAAAAGGCATTATAGTGATTGAAAAAAATAATTGTTCATCTGGTTTTAGTGACCCATCACTATAAAAATCTTTTTTAAATTCTAAACCTGCAATCAGACAATCATTTTGATATTCATAAATTAAATTATAGTACTCAGTTATATCTTTTTCTTTATTTTCTCTAGTTTTAAAACTTAAAGATGAACTTTTATTAATTTGAAGTCTTGATTCATTAGAAAGAAAACTATTGCCACCCATTAAATTGCTTTTTTCTAAAAAATCAAATGTTGTTACAAAATTATTGAAACTCAGGGTAGATTTAATTTGACTCATGTTTAGTGTTTCTAGATCACTATCTAAAGCAAAATTATAATCAAAATCTATAAATTCATTTGATTTAAAGTTCATGCTTCCAAAAATATCTGACTGTTCTTCCCCAAGGGTACTATTGGTTGGAAGTTTGTCATTTTCTTCATCTCTAAAAGCTGTGGCAAGATCAAAAGAAAATATTTTTTGATCTTTATCTTTATTGTTATACAGAGCATACTCACTTCCAATAGTGATTGATTGACCACCCTCTATTGTATTTGAATTACCAATTCTATTTATTGAAAAAATATTATCAACACTCATTTCTCTATCTTGATCAGATATATTTTTTGATTGATTTGGACTGTAGTTTAATGACATTATAGGTGTTAATGTACTAAAGTAAGCTTCTCCAATTTTTTGTAAAGGATATTTCATTTTATAGTTAACTATTGATTGAATTGAACTTTCTTTTTTATTTTTATAGTCAGTAGATTTTTCTGTGTCAGAATTAAAATTTTTTATCAAAATTTCATAATTACTTACCAATCCTAAAGCACTTATCTTATTAAAAGATTTATAACTTAGATCATTAATAAGTGTTTTTTCATAAACATTGGTATTAAATAGCTTGTTTGCACCAACACTTTCTAAAGAAAAATTACCATTGTCTGTATCTCTAATGCTTTTTGAAATATTAAAACTAGGATAAATATATTCATATCTATCACTTTCTAATCGATTTAGATTTTCGTATGTTTCAGCTGTAATTTCAATATCAAGATCATCTCTATTAAAATTGAAACCAATACTTGAATGTAAGATATGTTCTGACTCTATAAGTGGAGATTTAAGTTTATAAGTTTTTAAATATTCATCATCAGAAGTCTGTTGAATCTTTAAATCTATATTTGCTTCATTAAAATTTTGAGTATCTAGATCAATTTTAGATTCTAAAAAAAAATGTGTCTGTGAAGAATTGTCCTTTTCATTTGATAAAAAACTTTTATTTTTGATACTAAAATCAGCTATATGTTTAGATTTTTCTTTGTGAGTTCTATATTCACTTTGATATATAGCATTTCCATTATCATAAATTCTTGGGGAAAAAGTAAAGTCAGATGAATCTGAAATAGCAAAAAAATAAGGAGTTGAAATGAAATTTCCATAATTATTTGATTGAGAGAATCTAGGGGCTAAGAATCCAGATTGTCTTTTGACCGTTGGATCTGGATGAAAAAATTTTGGAAAATACACTACGGGGATATCATAAATTTTAAGTAAAGCATTTTTATAGTGGATTTGTTTTTTTATTTTATCATGTTGAATCTTTTCTGATTTTAAAACCCATGGTGGGCAATTATCATTTTTTTTACATGTAGTAAAAATACCACCATTTACTGTTGTGAAGCTATCATTAAAGAACAAACTATTTCCCTTAAGTCTTGGTTCATTTTCATTTGAACCAAAGTTTGAGTTGTTAAAATTTAAGCTTAAATCTTTTCCAAGAATTTCGTTTGTTTTCAAATTGTAGCTAATATTTTCTAGATCATAAGTATTGCCTTCTTTATCAATTATATTTACATCACTAGCCAATAAGACTTTGTTAATCGTAGAAAAACTGAAACCACTCACGGTAAATCTATTGTTATTTAAATCAGTAATTACAGTCTTTTCATTTGATGATATCTTGTTTAGATTACGGTCGTATGTAATGTCAAAACTTTCAATGATATGACCATTATCTGATTCAATTGTAGTTTTATTTTTAGAAATTAGTGTATTTAGTTTTTTAAAATAAGTAACATCATTAGATTTTAAAAAATTTTTATTTAAAGAGTCTTTTACTACAACGTTTTCTTTAGCTTTTAATATCGATTTTATTTTATCAAATTCAAATTTTTCACTATTGATAATAATTCCTGTGCCATCTTCAATTTGAACTCCACCAGAGCCTTTTAATAAATTCCCATTTTCAAATGTTTCAATTTCAGATGAGTTAAATTTAAATTCATTACTTAGAACTAAATTTGGAAAAATAATAAAAATAATAAAAAATAATATTTTTTGTGAACAAACTTTATTTTTCATTTATCCTCACTAAACCAACAGAGCAGATTAAAAATAATAAAAATTGGATAAACCATACAGAGAATGAAAGAGAAATTTTTTGATTTTCAACTAAAGTATTAAATAAATAATTTGCATAATAAACTGTTACAGATATCAAGACACCTATTATCAAGTAGAAAACACGTGGTTTATTGTGTCCAATGTTTAACATTAGAATACAAGCGATACAAACCATAATAGATAGATAAATTGGATATATATATAAATTTAGCAGATGATTGTTAATTTTAACTGTTGAATATCCTAATGATGTGTAATTTTTTTTTAATTTGTATAAATTAATTAAGTCTAGAGCAGATAAATTAGAAAATAAAGTTGAAATTATTTCAACGTTAAAATTAGTTTTAAATATTAAAGGCTCTTGTTCTTCAATAGTTTTATTATCTTCCGAAATTTTGGCTTTATTAATAATCCAATATTTACTTTTAATATCAGCACTTTCTGCTGTAATTAATCTTAAAAAATTATGATTTTTATCAAATTGACTTATTACGACTTCTTTCAAATCTGAGTTAATTAAATTTTTAGCGTTTATATAATTGATATGCTCATTCTTATAATCTTTTACCCAAAGACCATTAGCTGTTATTACAGCTAAATATTTATCATCTTTTGTATGATTGTTTTTAATATCAAGATATAAAAATTTTAAATTGGAAGAAATATTATAAAAAATTAAAACTAAAAAAATACCTAAAATAAAAGTTGTACCTACAACCACACTAATTATTTTAAAATTTGAAAGACCATAACTTTTATAAATAATTAATTCGTTTTTGTCCAAAATTTCAATAAAAAAAGTCATACCCCCAATTAGAAATATAAATGGAAATACTTCAAATAAAACAGATGATGTATTTAATAAAGTTAAATATACAGGTACAAAAAAACTAACATCTAAATTTTTAAAAAAAACTACTTCTTGAAGAACATTTAAAATTATAATTAAGGAAAAAAAGAAGATACCTACTGAAAGTATATTTTTTAAAAAAGAATAAATTATATTTTTTTTATAAGTTAAAATCATTATTTATGTTTTATGCTGTTGGTTTTTTTATAAAAGAATACATATAAAATTAAAAAAATAGTTAAGGGCAACAATATAGCAATTAATAAATTTAAATTAGATTTACTTGAGAAATTAACAGAAATTTCAGAAATTATTATAAAAATGATACCAAGTGAAAAAATAAAAAATTTCATTGTTTTGAATTTGCTTTCCTCATGATTGCTAATAAGTAAAAAAATAACAATTGCTGAAAGTAAAAATAAATAAAAAGGCTTATAAATTCTTTTATAAATCTCTGAAATAACTTCTTGAATTCCATCTTTATTACAAATTACATACTCATCAACATAACTTTCTTTTTTAATTAAAATGTAATCTACACATCTAAATAGTTCTGTAATATATGTTTCTTGTAGTTTTCTGTATGTAGTGGATTTTGTTACAAATTTAGAAATATTAAAATCTGTTTTGTCAAAATTAAATGACGAACTATTTCCTTTAGGGTCTATATTTATAAATTTTCCGTTATAAAGTCTTAACACTCTTGAGTCACCCTCAGATAGTAATTGACCTTTTTTTGCTACTATAATTCTTGAATTTGAACCGCTATCATCTTTTAAATAAATATTTCTTAAATCATTAATTGAATTTTTTGTTTCAATAAATATTGTTAATTTTTCAACGGTATCAATAAACTTTTTTTCTTGAAATAATGATGGAAAAAAATCCAGTGTTGAGTCCTGAATAAATTCCCTTGCCTTATTTTGCATGTGTGGACTTAAAATTGTACTTACAAAAATTTGTATGAAAAAAAATACAACCGTATATCGCAAAATTACATTATAAAAATTAATTTGATTAATTCCATTTATCCAAAATAATTTAAGTTCATTATTATTCTCATATTTGACTATATTGTAAAACAAAGAAGTAAAAAATATTATAGGTAAAACTTGACCGAAAATTTTTGGAAATACTAATAGTGTAATGTAAAAATAGATTAAAAAACTGTGTCCATCCTCAGATACTATATCTAGATTATTAACAGCCCTTATAGCCCAAACAATGAATGTTATACTGAGTGATGTTAATAGAAAAAAATAAGTATTTTGAGTTAAAAATTTTTTAAATACAATTTTTTCGTTGATAAAAAGCATTTTTAATTTTATAAAACCTTTCAACTAGAAGTATATATATAAAATCAATGACTGTTCAAGTTCTCTATAAAAATAAACAATCACAAAAATCTCAAGCTAATCTTATTCTATTTACTGATGAAAATTTCAATATTAGTGGTTTAAAAAAACATATTTTAAATGAAGAGTTTTCTTACATATCTGATTTATTAAAAACTAGTGATTTAAAAAAAAACTTGCTTTTTTTTAAAATTAACTCCAAAAAAACAATATTTTTAGTCTCTATTAAAAAAGACTTAAAAACTTCTGATATAGAAAGTTTAGGAGCTAAATTTCACAGTTTTATCGATTATGATAAGAAAAATGATTACTTTGTTAACTCTGATAGCATAAATAGTAAAATAGAAAATTTTGTAGGACATTTTTTACATGGATTAAAATTAAAATCTTATGAGTTTAATATTTATAAATCAAAAAAAAATAAAAGACTTATTTCTATAAATGTTATTGGAAGTAAAAATAAAATATCTGCGCAAAGTCAATTAAGGTTTAAAGCATTAGAGGAAGGAACTTTTTTTGCAAGAGACTTAGTGTCAGAACCAGGGAATATTTTACATCCAGATGAATATGCAAAAAGATTAAGTGCACTTAAAAAGTATGGTTTGAAAATAAACATTTATGATGACAAACAATTAAAAAAACTAGGAATGAATGCTTTATTGGGTGTTGGACAAGGAAGTATTAGAGGATCATATCTAGTAACAATGGAGTGGAACGGAGCAAAAAATAATTCTAAGCCTCTGGCATTTGTTGGTAAAGGTGTTTGTTTTGATACCGGCGGTATTTCACTTAAACCAGCAAAGTTCATGGAAGACATGACTTATGACATGGCTGGATCTGCAACAGTGGTTGGGCTAATGAAAAATTTAGCAGTAAGAAAAGCAAAAATAAATGCAGTAGGTGTTGTAGGACTTGTAGAAAATATGCCTGGAGGTAATGCGCAAAGACCCGGTGATATTGTTAAATCTTACAGTGGTAAAACAATTGAAATATTAAATACTGATGCAGAAGGTAGATTAGTTTTAGCAGACGCTTTAACATTTACTGAAAAAAAATTTCAACCAAAAATTATGATAGATCTAGCAACTTTGACAGGTGCAATAATTGTTTCGTTAGGCTCCGAATATGCTGGGCTATTTTCAAATGATGACAAGTTGTCAAAACAATTATTGAAGGCAGGTGAAAAAGTAGATGAAAAGTTGTGGAGAATGCCTTTGCATAAAAATTTTGATAAGCTTATTGATTCAAAAAATGCAGACATGCAAAATATAAATTATGTTGGTGGAGCAGGTTCGACAACTGCTGCACAATTTTTACAAAGATTTATTCTAAACAAGACACCATGGGCACATTTAGATATAGCTGGTATGGCTTTTTCAAAATATGGCGGAGCTTTAAACTCGAGTGGTGCAACTGGTTATGGAGTAAGATTATTAAACAAACTAATAGAGGATGAATATGAGTAATATAGAACAAACACTATCAATTATTAAACCAGATGCCGTCGAAAGAAACTTAGATAATGAAATTAAGGAGATGTTTAAAAATAAAGGTTTTAATATAGTTAAAGAAAAAAAAATTCAAATATCAAAATCTGAAGCAGAACAATTCTATAAAGTCCATGAAACAAAGCCTTTTTACAGTGATTTGTGTACGTATTTATCATCAGGACCAATAGTTGTGATGATACTAGAAAAAGAAAATGCTGTATTAGGAAATAGAGAATTGATGGGTGCTACAAAACCAGAAGAAGCTGCTGAAGGAACTATAAGAAAAAAATATGGGATTTCGATTGATAAAAATTCTGTACACGGATCTGATAGTGTTGAAAACGCCAAAATAGAAATTGATTTCTTTTTTAAAGATTAATTAAAAATTTTCATAATAGCAGCAGGGTATAGTTTATGCTCTTGTTTTAATACTTTTTTTGCTAAAGAAGTTGATTTTTCTTTTGGAGAAATTTTAATTTTTTTTTGTAGTATTATCTTTCCAGAGTCTAATTTTGCCGTTACATAATGAACAGTACATCCAGCAAATTTATCTTTATTATTAATAGCTCTAACATGAGTGTTAACCCCTTTATATTTAGGGAGTAAAGATGGGTGGATATTAATAATTTTTCCAATAAATTCTTTTATGAAGTTTTTCGATAAAATTTTCATAAAACCTGCTAAACAAATTAATTGTATATTTTCATTTTTTAATAATTTTAATATTTTTTTTTCATCATTCCTAGGATTTTTAAATCTAAATATTCTTTTTTTAATTTTATATTCATTAGCAAAAATCAAACCTTTTGCTTTTGAAGTGTTAGAAATTATTAGATCTATTGTGATAGGTGATTTTTTGATTTTAGAAAATTTTATTAAATTCTTTAAGTTACTTCCTGTTCCAGATATAAAAACTGCAGTTTTTATTTTTTTAAGACCAGTTAATTTTACCATTTAGTTTAACTTTATTTTTTCCTGTCGATATTTTTCCAATGACATAGGGCTTGAATTCTTTTGTAAAAAATTTTGTAACTTTATTGAGATTTTTTGGTTTAATTATTATGCAAAAACCAACTCCACAATTAAATGTTTTTAACATTTCTTTATCACTAATATTTCTACTCTTTAACCACTTAAAAATTTTTTTAGCTCTTATCTTATTTAAATCTATATCAGCAACTAGTCCATTTGGTATGATCCTTTTAATATTATCTCCTATTCCACCACCGGTTATATTTGCACAACTAATTAAAAGTTTATTATGTATTAGATTTAAAATTTCTCTAACATAAATTTTTGTTGGTTTTATCAATTCATTTTTTAAAAAAAAATTTTTATCTAAATTAATTTTTGATTTTTTTAAAACATATCTTACTAAAGAGTAACCATTAGAGTGAATACCACTTGAAGGTATAGCTAAAATTAAATCATCTTTTTTTATATTTTTTTTCTTGAGAACCTTTTTTTCATCAACTACACCCACTGCAAAACCAGCTATGTCAAATTTCCCTTTTTCATAAGTACCAGGCATTTCAGCTGTTTCTCCGCCAACTAATTCACAGTTAGAGATTTTACAACCATTAATTATTCCTTTGAGAATAGATTTTAATTTTTTTAGATCTATTTTGTTTATTGATATATAATCTAAAAATAATAATGGCGTTGCTCCCTGAACAATTAGATCGTTTACGCTCATAGCGACTAGATCTATCCCAATTGTGTCATATTTATTGAGTATATTGGCAATCTCAATTTTTGTTCCAACACCATCAGTACATGCTACAATTTTCGGATTTCTTAAGTTTTTTGGTATGCTAGAAATTGAGCCAAAACCACCAATGTTGTTAAGCTTTTTTTTGCCTTTATTATTTGATGAAATGGAAGATATAAATTTAATAAAATTGTCAGCAGCATTTATGTTTACACCACTTTTTTGATAGGTAAATTTTTCTTTTTTCATTATTATAAAATATGCAGATTATTAATAAAATTTTAAAACTATTTAAGGTATATATAATTTTTATTTCATTCGTTCTATTTATAATAATTTTTTCCACAACTTATTTACAAGCAAACACTTTCAAAGTTGCTGATATTGAAATTTCATCTCCATTCGAGCTTAATTTTAAGAAAAATTCAGTTATAGACAAAGGGTTTCGAACTTCTTTTCTAAATTTATTAACTATGATTACAACCTCAGGTGATAAGAACAAAATTAATAAAATATCGATAAAAGAGATTAAAAATATGATTGATTCTTTCACTATAAGTGATGAAAAATTTGTAAATAATGAATATTTTGCAAAGCTTGAAACTTCATTCAATAAAAAAAAGATTTTAGATTTTTTAGAGACAAGAAGTATATTTCCATCAACACCAATTAAGAATAAAGTTTTACTACTACCAATATTAGTTGATACAGAAACAGAAAATATTTACTTATTTAACAATAATATTTTTTATAATAATTGGAATAATTCAAAAGAGAATTTTCAATTATTGGAGTACCTATTACCTAATGAAGATCTTGAGGATTTAAAAAATATTCAAAGAAGATCTAGTTCAATAGAAACATACGATTTTATAAATTTGATTAAGAAATATGATTTAAAAGATTATATAGTCACAATAATATATAAAGAAAAAGATAACATTAAGATATTATCAAAAATTAATTTAAATAATTCATTAAAAATAAACAATCAAAAATACTCTAAAATAAATTTAAATGATGAAAACGATTTCAAAAAAATTTTAGAAAATTTAAAAAATGTTTATGAGGATCAATGGAAAAAAAACAATCAAATTAACACTTCTATTAAACTACCGTTGAACATATCTATTGACTCGAAAGAGTATGATAAAATTATGAGATTAGAGGAAACACTTAATAATTTTGATTTAATATCCGATTTTTATATTTTAAAATTTGATAATAAAAATATAAAATATAGAATAATTTTTAATGGTTCTCCTAAAACTTTTCTAAATTATATGAGTAAAAAATATTTTAATTTAACAATGGAAAATAATGTTTGGACAGTCAAATGAAAAGCTTAAATCAATTATTGTTGGATTTTGACTACGAACAAAATTTTAGAGATGACGATTTCTATGTTGGAAAAAGTAACTTTTATACTTTTGAACTAATTCACAAATGGCCTAAATGGGAAAAAAACTTTTTAAATATCATTGGTGAGAAATCTTCTGGCAAAACTCACCTTGTTAACATTTTTTTAAAAAAATTTAATGGAATAAAGATTGAGTCAAATCTACTCAATGAAAATAATCTTAAATCTATTCAATCTTTTCAAAATATTGTTTTAGAAGATTTGAATTTAGATGTTGATGAAAATCTTATTTACACACTTTTTAATACAATAGATCAAAATAATAAATTTTTAATAATTACATCTGATAAACCAATAGTTGAAATTGATTTCAAGCTTAAGGATCTTAGATCAAGAACAACAAATTGCCTTTTAGCAAAAATTGAAAATCCAGATGATGAACTAATGTTTGCTTTAATATTAAAAAATTTATCTGATAGACAGATTGCTTTAGATAAAAAATTGATTGATTTTATCATTAAAAGAGTTGAGAGATCGTATGGAAAAATATTTGAATTCATATATAAAATTGACAGTATTAGTTTAAAAAAAAAAAAATCAATTGATTTTAAAATTATTAACGAAGCATTAGAGGAATAAGTGAATAAGTATAGAACTCACAATTGTAATGAATTAAAAAAAGATAATAGTGGTCAAGAAATCATTATATCTGGATGGATTAATAAAAAAAGAGATCACGGAAATCTTCTATTTATAGATCTAAGAGATAATTACGGTATTACTCAATGTATAGTTGATAATAGTAATGAAAATTTTAAGAAATTAGAAAAAATTCAGTTAGAAAGCGTAATCAAAGTAAGTGGAAAAGTAGTTGAGAGAAGTTCAGAAACTATTAATTCCGAACTTCAAACTGGCGAAATTGAAGTAGAAATAATTTCATTTGATATCTTAGGAACATGCAAAGAATTACCAATGCCAGTCTTTAGTGATCAAGAGTATGCGGAAGAGATTAGACTTAAATATAGGTTTTTGGATTTAAGAAGAAAAAAAATTCATGATAATATTATTCTCCGATCAGAAGTGATTTCATTCATTAGAAATGAAATGTTTAAATTAGGTTTTTTAGAATTCCAAACGCCAATATTAACTTCTTCGAGTCCTGAAGGTGCGAGAGATTTTTTAGTACCCAGTAGATTAAGTCCAGGTAAATTTTATGCTCTACCGCAAGCACCACAACAATTTAAACAATTAATAATGGTATCC
>CALSWN010000031.1 GCA_943841085.1 uncultured Candidatus Pelagibacter sp.
AACAGTAGACGCATTTTCAGAAATAACATTTAAAGCGTTCCATTCATTAGATATTTAGTTTTTATTTATTAAAAAATTTTTGAAAGACTCAAAAATAAATTTTGCAGATCCAGATTTAAATACTGAGTCCCCAAATATAATCATTGGTTTATTTGCACCGCTGATTAATTTTGATATTTCATGCTTATCCTCGACTATATTTTTAATATTTTCGATATCACCATTTAATGTCTCATAAGGATATGTTAAGTCTCCAACGTCATTAAGAGATATAATTTTTGTTTTATTTTGTAAATAAGCTTTTCTAATACGTGCATTTAAAATAGTTGCCTCGTATCTAGGGTTAGTTCCAATTAACAAAATAAAATCTGATTCTTCAATTCCATTGATTGATGAATTGAATAGATAGTTTTCTCTTTTTTCTGGGTTTAAATATGAATAATCAATTCTAGACTCAATATTGTTTGAGCCTAGCGTTTTATTAAAAAATTCTTTAAATATGTAAAGTGTTTCCATATTAATTAAGTCACCTGTTATTCCACATATTTTTTCTTTTTGAGTGTTTTTAAATTTAGATTTAATTATTTCATAAACTTCTTTCCATGATGCTTTTTCAAATCTTCCATTATATTTTATATATGGTATATCTAATCTTTGACTTAACAAACCATCACAAGCATGTCTTGTTTTATCAGATATCCATTCTTCATTAATATCTTCATTAATTCTAGGTAGAACTCTTTTTACTTCCCACCCATAAGTATCCACTCTAATATTTGATCCGATAGCGTCCATTACATCAATCGTTTCTGTTTTTTTTAACTCCCAAGGTCTTGCTTCAAACACATAAGGCTTAGAAGTCAGTGCGCCCACAGGGCACAAATCAACAACATTGGCAGATAGCTCTGATTGCATTGATTGTTCAAGGTAAGTAGTGATTTGCATGTCTTCACCTCTACCTATTGCTCCAAGTTCAGGAATTCCAGCTACTTCAGTGGCAAATCTCACACATCTTGTACAGTGAATGCATCTGGTCATTTGAGTTTTAATTAATGGTCCCATTTTTTTTTCTGAAACTTCTCTTTTATTTTCTTTGTATCTGGATTTATCAACACCATAAAACATAGATTGATCTTGCAGATCACATTCTCCACCTTGATCACATACAGGGCAATCAAGAGGATGGTTTGCTAATAAAAATTCCATAACTCCCTTTCTTGCTTTTTCAACAAACTCTGTGTTAGTTTTAATATTCATACCTTCAGCTGCTGGCATAGCACATGATGCTATTGGCTTTGGTGATTTTTCCATTTCAACCAAACACATTCTACAATTACCTGCGATAGATAATTTTTCATGGTAACAAAATCTTGGGATTTCAATTCCAGCTTTTTCACATGCTTGTAAAACAGTTAAACCTTCTTCAACTTCAATTTCATTATTGTTTACTTTTAATTTAAGCATCTTTTTTTTCTAATAAGTGTTGGTCTATTAAATAGGGTATACCTTTATCAACATCGAAAGTTGGTTTAAAATTATTTCTTTTTTCAATTTCTTTTTTAAAATGTCTTAACAATCCTTGAACAGGCCAAGAAGATCCTTCTCCAAACGCACAAATAGTGTGTCCTGCAATTTGATTGGTAACATCACCTAACATATCTACTTCATCTCTTGATGCTTCACCTTTTGCCATTCTTTCTAGCATTCTCCACATCCATCCTGATCCTTCTCTACAAGGTGTGCACTGTCCACAGCTTTCATGTTTGTAAAATCTTGCGATTCTAGCCATACATTTGATTATGTCTTGATCTTTATTAATAACAACAACTCCAGCAGTGCCTAAACCACTTTTTTCATTTATTAGTGAGTCAAAATCCATAGTAAGTGTTTCACAATTTTTTTTAGGTATAAGAGGCATAGATGAGCCACCAGGTATTACAGCTTGTAAGTTATCCCATCCACCGATAACTCCTCCTGCATGTTTTTCTATTAACTCTTTCAGTGGTATGCTCATTTCTTCTTCAACATTACAAGGATTGTTTACATTTCCAGAAATGCAGAAAATTTTAGTTCCTGTATTTTTCTCTCTACCCAGAGAGGCAAACCATTTACCACTTCTTCTAAGAATTGTCGGAACTACAGCAATTGTTTCAACATTATTTATTATTGTTGGGCAACCATAAAGACCTATTAAAGCAGGAAAGGGTGGTTTTAATCTTGGTTGACCTTTTTTACCTTCTATACTTTCAAGTAAAGCTGTTTCTTCACCACAAATATAAGCCCCTGCTCCATAATGAATATAGATATCTAAATCCCATCCAGTATCAGCAGCATTTTTTCCAATTAATTTTTTTTCATAAGCCTCGTCTATTGCCGCTTGAAGTTTTTGACCGTCAATAAAATATTCACCTCTGATATAAATATAACAAACATGTGCTTGAACTGCGTATGATGCAATTAAACATCCTTCAATTAACTTATGAGGCTCAAACCTTAGTATGTCTCTATCTTTGCATGTACCAGGTTCTGATTCATCTCCATTGATAACTAAATAATGTGGTCTTGAACCAACTTTTTTAGGTGCAAAAGACCACTTTAAACCAGTAGGAAATCCAGCTCCTCCTCTACCTCTAAGTTGAGAAGCTTTAATTTCCTCAATTATCCAATCTCTACCTTTTTGAGTGATTTCTTTTGTATTAACCCAGTCTCCTCTTTTTTGTGAAGAAGTTACATCAGACCCTTTATCATTATACAAATTTTGAAAAATTCTATCTTTATCTTTAAGCATTTTTTAAATCCATCAATGTTTTTCTATTATTTTCAGGTTCATTATTAACGCGGCCTCTATATGATCCAGGTTTTGGTGTTTTACCCTTTAAAATTTTATCTAAAATTTCTAATGCTTTTTCTTTATCAAGGTCCTCATAATAATTATCATTTATTTGCATCATTGGTGCATTTACACAAGCACCCAAACATTCTACTTCTATCCAAGAACAACTTTTATCATTTGAAAGTTCTGACTCATTTGGTGAAATTTTTTCTTTGCATGCATTAACAAGTTGGTTTGCACCCCTAATCATACATGGTGTTGTTGTACACACTTGAACAAAATATTTTCCTACTGGTGATAAATTATACATTGTGTAGAAAGTCGCTACCTCATAAACTTTAATGTAAGGCATGCCTAAAAATTGAGCTATATATTTCATAGCAGCTAATGGTATCCAATTATTATTTTGTTTTTGAGCAATATAAAGTAAAGCCATCACTGCACTTTGTTGCTTACCTCTTGGATATTTGGAAATAATAGTATTTGCTGCTTCTAATGATGAAGAGTTAAACTCAAAATTTTCAGGCTGATCTTTTGCAGGTCTTCGTAAACTCATCTATCAACCTCTCCAAAAACTATATCTAATGAACCCAATACAGCTGGAACGTCAGCCAGCATATGACCTTTAATTAAATAATCCATTGCTTGTAAATGAGAAAAACCTGGAGCTCTAATTTTACATTTATATGGTTTACTAGAACCATCAGAAATTAAATAAACACCAAACTCACCTTTAGGGGCTTCAACAGCAGTATAAATTTCATCATTAGGTACACGATATCCTTCGGTAAATAATTTAAAATGATGAATAAGTGCTTCCATTGATTGCTTGATTTCTTTTTTTGATGGTGGAGCAATTTTCCCATCAAATGATTTAATTGGTCCTCTGGTCATTTTAGATAGACATTGTTTAATAATAGAAATACTTTCTCTCATTTCCTCAATACGACATAAATATCTATCATAACAATCTCCATTTTTTCCGACAGGAATCTTAAATTCCAACTGCTTGTAACAATCATATGGTTGAGACTTTCTTAAATCCCAAGCTACACCAGAACCTCTAATCATTACTCCACTAAATGAGTAATCTAATGCATCTTGCTTGGTAACAATTCCTATATCAACATTTCTTTGTTTGAAAATTCTATTATCTGTTAATAAAGTTTCAAGGTCATCAATTATTTTAGGAAAAGTTTCACAAAATTTTGCAATATCTTCCTCAAGACCTCTTGGTAGATCTTGATGAACTCCCCCAGCTCTAAAGTAATTTGCATGCAATCTAGAGCCTGAAGCTCTCTCGTAAAATGTCATTAATGTTTCACGCTCTTCAAACCCCCATAGAGAAGGTGTTAATGCACCAACATCTAACGCCTGAGTGGTTACGTTTAAAATGTGACTTAATATTCTACCTATCTCACAAAACATAACTCTAATAAATTGAGCTCTTATAGGAACATCAATTTTTAAAATTTTTTCTATTGCTAGAGCAAAAGCATGCTCTTGGTTCATTGGTGCAACATAATCAAGTCTGTCAAAATAAGGTACAGCTTGCATATAAGTCTTGTTTTCAATTAATTTTTCTGTTCCTCTGTGAAGCAAACCTATGTGCGGATCAGCTTTTTCGACAACTTCACCATCTAATTCTAAGATTAGTCTTAGAACACCATGAGCAGCAGGATGTTGCGGTCCAAAATTAAGGTTTAATGTTTTAGTTTTTTTTGTCATTATCAGTTTGATCTTTAATATATTTAGTTCCCTCCCAGGGACTTTCGTAATCAAAATTTCTATAATTTTGCTCTAATTTAACTGGTTCATTAATAACTTTTTTTTGATCCTCACTATATCTAACTTCAGTATGACCTGTTAAAGGAAAATCTTTTCTTAATGGATAGCCTTCAAAGCCATAATCTGTTAAAATTCTTCGTAGGTCAGGATGGTCTTTAAATTTAACACCATACATGTCAAAAACCTCTCGTTCCATCCAATTTGCGGCAGGATATATTGATGTTAGAGAATTAATTACTTCGTTTTCATTAATTAAATAACTTAATATTATACGATGGTTAAACTCATGACTTAAAAACAAATAAACAACTTTAAAACGTTGATTATTTTCTGGATAATCAACCACTGTAATATCTATCAATTGTCTAAATTTCATTTTCTCATTACTTTTAATAAATAAAGAAACATCAATTAAATCTTCATTTTCTATATATAAATAAAGTTGATTATGTTTAATTTCAGATTTTTTTATTTTGGTGGCAAGTTCTGAATTAATTTTTTTTTCAAGATCAATTAAATTAATCATAATAATTATCTAACAAAAGATCCCTTTTTTCTTATTTTTTTTTGAAGTTGCATAATTCCATATAATAACGCTTCGGCAGATGGTGGGCATCCAGGAACATAAATATCAACAGGAACAATTTTATCACAACCACGCACAACTGAATATGAGTAATGATAATATCCTCCACCATTAGCACAACTTCCCATAGATATTACATATCTTGGTTCAGGCATTTGGTCATAAACTTTTCTTAAAGCAGGAGCCATTTTATTTGTTAATGTTCCAGCAACTATCATTACATCTGATTGCCTTGGAGAGCCTCTTGGTGCTGCACCAAATCTTTCTAAATCATATCTTGGCATTGCAGTTTGCATCATCTCAACTGCACAACATGCTAAACCAAAAGTCATCCAATGTAATGAACCTGCTCTTGACCAATTAATAAGGTTGTCAAAAGAAGTTGTTATAAAACCATTTTTACTGAAATCTTCAGAAAGTTTTTTAAATTCATCAGGTATTTGTTTATTTTTATCCTCTAAGTTCATAAAATTTTATTCCCAATCTAAGGCGCCTTTTTTCCACTCATAAATAAAACCAATTGTTAAAATAAATAAAAAAATCATCATTGAAGAAAAGCCAAGTAAACCAATATTTCCTAAAGATATTGCCCATGGAAAAAGAAAAGCTATTTCTAAATCAAAAATTATAAAGAGTATTGCAACTAAATAAAATCTAACATCAAATTCAATTCTCGAGTCTTCAAATGGCTCAAAACCACATTCATAAGCTGATAGTTTTTCAGGGTCAGGATGTTTTGGTGAAAGCATTAAATTTATTACAATAAACGCACAACTCAATCCAAGAGCTATGATTAGAAATATAATTATTGGCAAGTAATCTTTTAAAAAATCAGAAAGCATGAAATCTATATAACATTTTTTATATCATACAGAAGGGCTCTTACGTCACATTTTAAGTGATATACACTCAAAAAACAAGGAAAAGTGGCGGGAGTGAAGGGACTCGAACCCTCGACCTATCGCGTGACAGGCGATCGCTCTAACCAACTGAGCTACACCCCCACTAATTTTTTTTGGTGGGCAGTAAAGGACTCGAACCTTTGACCCCCTCGGTGTAAACGAGATGCTCTACCAACTGAGCTAACCGCCCCAATACCAAAAACACTGTGTTTTATATCTTTTAGTGCAATAAGGTCAAGATCAATTACTTGTTAAAAATGGCTAAAAGCAAATTTTTTAACAATGAGGTTTAAATGTATGATGATTACATTAATTTTCAGAATTACTTATCAAAATTATCTCGGCATGATCAGTTGCATTGTAACCAATGTCAGTTAGAAGGGCAATATTACCATTATCCAATAATATTATGTCCCTTATTCTTTTATTGATTTCTATATTTTCATAATAGAGCACAGAGTTATTTTCATAATTGTAAACAAATCGCACTAATTTTTTTCCTGCAAGTGAAGAGATAATTATATTTTTATTCCATTTTTTTAAATAATCATTTTCATAAACAATTAAATTAGATACTCCAAATTGATTACCCCATGAAAATATTGGTTTTGTATAACCATTGTGCGTATTATTAGTTTTATCAAGTGGCCACGTTCTTTTGCTTTTGTCTTTAGTTTTTTGTAAGTCATCAGTATAAGCATTATAAGAATTGTAATTAGTTCCATAACTAGCATATGGCCATCCATAATTATTATTATTTTTAATTAAATTAAACTCGTCTCCACCTCTTGGACCATGTTCAGTTGAAAAAATATTATTATCTTTATCAATATAAAGTCCCTGTGGGTTCCTATGGCCATAACTAAAAATTTCATGTTTCTTATTATTGATATTAATTTTAAAAATTTTTCCATAATCATTATTTAGATCTTGACTTAACATTGGACCATTTACACCATCAGCATAAAAATCTCCTATAGAAAGCAGAATGTTATTATCGTCAAATTTTGCTAGTCTTCCTCCAGCTGAAGCAGCAGCAAATTTTGGTTTTTGTGTTAAATTGATATTTAAACACATATTGGATGAAAAAATTTTTTTCCATTCAGATATATCTAAAATATTTTCATTGATAATTTCAGCCAGATATACTGACAAATTATAACAATCTTTAACTTTATTATAATTAAGTGAACTAGCTATTAATACTTTGTTTTCAAAAGATTCAAAATTATCAATTAATAAATCTTTAACACCAAAAAATTCCCAACCCTTTTTTCCTATTATTGGTTCATTTTTTTTTAAAAATTCTTTTTTATTATTTTTAAATTTTTCTAATGGTAATGAAATAAAATTATATTTTTTCTGATTATCAGTATCTTTTTGAAGTTGATAAAAATCTAAATCTCCAGATATATAATAAATTTTTTCACCAATTGCTTCTATACCTCCATATTTAGAATAAACAGGAGTTTTAAAATTTTTTAAATTTAGTGAGTAATATGCTGTACTAATAACTTGATCTTGATCTTTGTCTTTTTTCTCATTTGTTATTCCATCTTTAAACGATTGAACTTTATCAGAGTTTTCAAAAGTCCAAATTATAGAAATTAAAATTGAAATAATCCAAAAAGATAAAATAATTAATAATTTTTTTTTAAACATAATTAATATGTAAACTTAATTATTACAAATTAGATAGGGCTATCTTTAAATATTTTTTATCAAGTTTACAATCCTTATATCCGCGCTTTATAATATTTAGATAGCGTTCCGTAGGGAAAGTAAATGGTGTTTTTTTAGTCATTGTATATGTCATTACTTTCTTTCCATAATATTTGAAATAATACTTTTTATATAACATTGGATAATCTTCATATACATCTAATTTCTTTTCATCACTTTTTGAAATTTCAAATAGTGCTCCAGGAACAATTGAGTTTTTTTTTGTCTCTATATCTGCTGCTCTATAACTACTTCTAAACGTAAGTCTGAAACCCTTTAAATTAATCTTTTTAATGAAAATACTATCCTTGCATCTTCTTTTCATTTGGAAATGGTGAAGATTTGAACCATAAGCAAAATATAACATCTAGCTATCTCTCAACAACTTCTATTTGCATTTCTTTGACAAAATTCAAAATTTGATCGCTACAGTTATTTATTTTTGATTGTTTTTCTGAACGGATTACTATCGAAACACCTAATTTACCAGCTTGAAAAAAGGGATAACTTCCAATCTCAACATCTTTGTTATTATTTTGGACATCTGTCAAAGATTTTGCTATTTCACTTTCAACAGTTCTTAAACTAATTGTTTTGCTTAAAATTGGCTCACCCCCTACTATAATATTTGTTAGATCACCCAACATTGATTTTAATATTGATGGAACACCTGGTAAACAAAAAACATTTTCTACACTAAATCCTGGTGCGCCACTTGTTGGGTTTAAAATTAGTTTAGCATTTTTTGGCATCCAAACCATTTTTTGCCTACCTTCATTAAATTCACCAGGTTTATAATAAGCCTCTAAAATTTTAAATGCTTGTTTATGAATTTCATATTTAAGATTAAATGCTTTCGAAACAGATTGTGCAGTTATATCATCATGTGTTGGACCAATACCACCAGTTGTAAAAACATAATCATTTTTTTCTCTCAAATGATTAACAGTATCAACAATTAGCGCCTCTATATCGGGTATTACTCTTACTTCACTTACTTTAACACCAATGTTATTCAACCATATAGCAATCGTTGATGTATTGGTGTCCTGAGTTCTACCTGAAAGAATCTCATTACCGATAATCAATATTGCGGCATTAACTTTTTTGTTTTTACTCATTTTTAAATATATAAATTAATCATGGAATTTACCAAGTCTTTAATAAAAGGCAAACTTGTCAAAAGATATAAAAGATTTTTTGCTGATATAAAGCTTAAAAATCAAGTTGTAGTAGCTCATTGTCCTAACACAGGCTCAATGATGGGTTTGTTAGATGAAGGAAATGAAGTTTTTATCTCTAAAAATGATGATCCAAAAAGAAAATTAAAATATACCTTGGAAATTATCAAAGTTAAAAAAAACTTAGTAGGTGTTAATACGCATTTTGCAAATAAAATTGCTTTTCATGGGTTGTCAAATAATCTTGTTAAAGAAGTTAAAAATAGCAACAATATAAAACCTGAAGTTTTTTTTGATAAAGAAACAAGGTTTGATTTTTTAGTTGAAAAAAATAATCATAAAACTTTTGTAGAAGTTAAAAATGTAACTCTCTTTAGAAAAGATAAGCTTGCTGAATTTCCTGATGCTGTAACTTCAAGAGGATCAAAACACCTAAAAACTCTTATTGAGGCCACAAAAAAAGGTTATAAAACATATCTATTATTTTTAGTCCAAATTCAAGGCGTTACAGACTTTAAAATAGCCAAAGATATTGATAAAGAATATTATGAAAATTATAAACTTGCAAAAAAAGCTGGTGTTAAATTTTTAGCTTATAGATGTAAAATAAGTTCAAAAGAAATTAAAATTGAAAAAAAAATAAGAATTATTAATGACTAATTATTCTGAAAAATTTGAAAAAATGAGAATTGCTGGAAAATTAGCAGCACAGACACTTGATATGTTAACTGAAAATATTAAGCCTGGTGTCACTACAGAATTTATAGATAAACTAGGTTATGAATTTATAAGAGACAATGGTGGATATTCTGCTCCACTTTATTATC
>CALSWN010000032.1 GCA_943841085.1 uncultured Candidatus Pelagibacter sp.
CTATATTAGCAGTTGGAAAACCAATTTTTTTACCTAACTGTTTTCCTTTTTGAACTTTTCCTACAATAGACCAATTTTTTTTTAAAAGTTTATTTGCATTTCTTAATTTACCATTTTGTAAATATTTTCTAATCAAGGATGATGAAATTACTTTTTTCTTAACTAGTGAAGGCTGTGGCTTAATTAATTTATAATTATATTGTTTTTCATATTTAATTAGCTCTCTAACATTTCCCTCTCTTTTGTTTCCAAATCTAAAATTATTACTTACAAATATAAACCTTGGATTTAATTTTTTTCCTATTATCTCTTTTATAAAAGTTATTGATTTCGTTTTTGAAAATTTTTTATCAAATTTTTTTGTAATAACAAAATCAACTTTGAGTTTATTTAAATAATTTATTTTTTGTTGATGATTTAATATTCTAAAATTCTTTAAATTATCATTAAAATACATTTTTGGCATTGGCTCAAAAGTTAAAACACCAATTTTTAATGAATATTTTTTTTTATAATTTTTAGCAATATTAAATAATTTTTGATGACCTAAGTGAAGTCCATCAAAGTTTCCAATCAAAATAATTGAATTTTTGTGCTGTTTTTTTATTTTAAAATTATTGTATAATTTAATTATTTTTACCATCTCAGTTCTGATTGAATATAGTTACAAATTGCTTCGTATGATTTTGTGATATTTTCAATTCCTTTTTCTTTAATCTCATTTTTATGAATACCATTGGAAATTATTAATGAGTCATAATTTAATAGATTTGCACCTTTAATATCAGTATTTAGATTATCACCAATTGAAAGAATTTTTTTACCACTATTATTAATTGATAAATTATAAACTTCTGGATAAGGTTTTCCAAAATATATAACTTCACCTCCCATTTTTTCAAAAATTAAAGCAACCGAACCTGCACAAAGTTCCCTTGCATTACCTCGATCTACAATTAAATCAGGATTGGTACAAATCATTTTTTTTTTTAAATTATTTTCAAATAATTTTTTATAATAATTTAAATCGCTATTATGCTCATCAAATAAACCGGTACATAGTATATATTCACTATCATTTATGTTTTTTGATTGCATTTTCTTAAAATCATTAAATAAATCAAAATCTCTTGGAGGTCCCACATGAAAGAATTTTTTATCTCTTAAATTTTTATTCAAATAATTTAAAGAAGCCTCTCCAGACGTAAACACGTGTTCTCTAATTTCTTTTTCCATTCCCATTTTTTCTAGAAAAGATTTTACAACTGCATTGGGTCTTGGTGCATTTGTAAGTAGAATATATTCTTTTCCTTTTTTTGATATTTCATTTAAGGCTTTTATCGCTTCTTGATGAAGTGTAACACCGTTATGAACGACACCCCACAAGTCTATGTAAAATAACTGATAATTATCTACAATTGAACTTAATCCATCTTTGTCTAAATTTTTGGTCATTAAAATAATCTATAACCGAAAAAATGCTTAATTTCCTATCTTTTTTAATAAACTAATTATCAAGTACATCTTGAAATAGTTAGCCCAATCTCTATATGAACTCCATATTTATATAGGAGAATTTATGAAATTTAAACCGTTACACGACAGAGTATTAATAGAAGTTTTAGATGGCAGTGAAAAAACTGCTGGTGGAATTATTATACCAGATACAGCTCAAGAAAAACCTCAAGAAGGCAAAGTTGTTGCTGTAGGTGGTGGGGCAAAAACTGAAGATGGAAAATTAATTCCAATGGATGTTAAGGTAGGTGACAAAGTTTTATTTGGCAAATGGTCAGGAACTGAAGTCAAAATTGATGGCAAAGAATACAGCATAATGAAAGAGTCTGACATTATGGGTATTTCAACTAAATAATTTAATCAAAGGAGAAGTATAATGGCAAAAGTTATTAAATTCGATGCTGAAGCAAGAGCGGCAATGATAAGAGGAGTAAATATTCTAGCTGACACAGTTAAGGTTACTCTAGGACCTAAAGGTAGAAATGTAGTAATGGACAAATCATATGGTGCTCCTAGAATCACAAAAGATGGTGTTTCAGTTGCTAAAGAAATAGACCTAGAAGATAAATTCGAAAACATGGGTGCACAAATGGTAAAGGAAGTTGCCAGCAAAACAAATGATGAAGCTGGAGACGGAACAACTACTGCTACTATTTTAGCTCAAGCTATTGTTAGAGAAGGTGTAAAATATGTTACAGCTGGCATGAATCCAATGGATGTAAAAAGAGGAATTGATTCAGCGGTAGAGGTAGTAAAACAAAATCTCGTTTCTTCAGCAAAAAAAGTAAAAGATACTGATGAGATTGCTCAAGTTGGAACTATTTCAGCTAATGGTGATAAAGAAATCGGCAGTATGATAGCTAAAGCAATGCAAAAAGTTGGTAATGAAGGTGTTATCACTGTTGAAGAAAACAAAGGAATTGAAACTGAGTTAGATGTTGTTGAGGGTATGCAGTTTGATAGAGGGTATTTGTCTCCATACTTTATTACAAATAGTGATAAAATGACAACTGAATTAGATAATCCTTTTATACTTTTACATGAAAAAAAATTGACAAACTTACAGCCAATGGTTCCACTTTTAGAAGCTGTTGTTCAAGCTGGAAGACCTTTAATGATTATTTCTGAAGATGTTGAAGGTGAAGCTTTAGCAACTTTAGTTGTAAACAAATTAAGAGGTGGATTAAAAGTTGTAGCTGTAAAAGCTCCAGGTTTTGGAGACAGAAGAAAAGCTATGCTTGAAGATATTGCAATTTTAACAGGTGGTCAGGTAATTTCTGAGGATTTAGGAATTAAACTTGAAAACGTAAAACTTGATGATCTTGGATCTTGTAAAAAAATAAAAGTTGATAAAGATAATAGTACGATCGTAAATGGTAGTGGTAAAAAATCTGATATCGAAGCTAGATGTTCATCAATAAAACAACAAATTGATGAAACAACTTCAGATTACGATAAAGAAAAACTTCAAGAAAGATTAGCTAAATTAGCTGGTGGTGTTGCTGTAATTAAAGTTGGTGGTGCTACAGAAGTTGAAGTTAAAGAGAGAAAAGACAGAGTTGAAGATGCTTTAAACGCAACAAGAGCTGCTGTTGAAGAAGGTATCGTAACAGGAGGTGGATGTGCTCTGTTATACGCTGCTCAAGATCTTGATAAAGTAAAAGTAAAAGGTGAAGATCAAAAAGCTGGTGTTGACTTAGTTAGAAGAGCACTTGAAGCTCCAATAAGACAAATTACTAAAAATGCTGGAGTTGATGGTTCAGTTGTCGTTGGTAAACTTTTAGAACAGAGTAAAAAGTCTTATGGTTATGATGCACAAAACGAGGAATATTGTGACATGTTTGCTAAAGGAATTATCGACCCTGTAAAAGTTGTAAGAACTGCTCTTCAAGACGCAGCTTCAATTTCAGGATTATTAGTAACAACTGAAGCAATGATAGCTGATAAACCAGAAGAAAAAGATGCAGCCCCAGCTGGAATGCCTGGTGGAATGGGCGGCATGGGTGGTATGGGAGGAATGGGTGGTATGGGAATGTAATCCCACTCTTTCTAAACAAAATTATAAAAGGGCAGTTTTTACTGCCCTTTTTTTTTTATATCCTATAAAGTCAATAAATGTCTAAACGATATAGTGGTAAATCTTTTAAAGACTCAAGTGTAAGCAAAAAACCAAAATTATCCTTAAAAGAAAAAAGGAAATTAAAAAGAGAAAAGTCTAAAAAATCTTAAGATTGTCTTCGCTTTTTGTTGTGCTTTTTAAAGGTAAATTTTTTAGGTCTATTTTCTCTTCTTTTAAATTTCTTTTTGTTCTTAAAACCAAATCTTTTTTTTTCTCCTTCAGACGATGAACTCTCTGAAGTTTTTTTTTCAAAATATTTAGGATTATTGGTAAATCCAGACGGTTTTACATGTTTCTTTTTAAAAAATTTCTTTTTACCTCTAAAACCAAAATCTTTTTTTTCTTTGTTTCTCTCTGATTGATCTTGTCTTCCCTTTTCAAAATATTTATTTTTGTCTTTAAATTTAAATTTTTTCTTATCTCTAAATTTTCTTTTTTTATTATTTTTTCCTTTCCCACTTCTTTTATTTATTGAGTCTCTTCTTAAACTGCCTGGGGCAGGCTTAAAATTTGGGTCTATCAATTTATTAATAGAATTCCACATTGATCTATCATCTGGTGTTAGAAAAGTTAATGCTGACCCCTCTGATCCAGCCCTAGCAGTTCTGCCAATTCTATGTACATAATCCTCTGGAACTTGTGGCAAGTCATAATTAATTACATGTTGAATTAATGGAATATCAAGACCTCTTGCAGCAACATCAGTTGCAATCAAAATTCTTTTTAAACCTTTTCGAAAAGAATTAATAACACGATCTCTTTTACTTTGACGAAGATCTCCATGAATAGCGTCTGCTGAATGACCTTCTTCCTTGAGGCGCTTAACCATTTTATCAGCACTCCTTTTAGTTTTAACAAAAACTAAAATTGATCCTTTTCTTAATATAAATTGATCTATCAATTGATCATACTTATTTTCTTTAAAAACTTGGAGTGTTTCTTGTTTAATTTTTGCAATTGGAATCGAAGTAGCTCCAGTAGATATTCTCTCAGGTTTGTTTAAATATCTTTCTGAAATTTTTAAAATATTTTGAGGTAAAGTTGCAGAAAATAATAATGTTTGATGATTTTTGGGCACAAACTTTAAAACCATTTCTATTTGTGGAGTAAAACCCATGTCTAACATTCTGTCTGTTTCATCTAAAACCAAATACTTTGTTGCTGATAAGTTTA
>CALSWN010000033.1 GCA_943841085.1 uncultured Candidatus Pelagibacter sp.
TGTTATTTATTCTTTTAAATTATCAATATCTAATGTATTAGTACCTCAATCGGGGCGTAGCGCAGCCTGGTAGCGCATCTGGTTTGGGACCAGAGGGTCGCAGGTTCAAATCCTGCCGCCCCGACCATTATTATGAAAAAAGCTAAAATTTTTGTACCTACTAAAAATTCAATGCAGTCAGGTCTTGGTAAAAGCGACAAATGGATTATCGAGTTTGAATCTGAAGTTTCTGGCATAAATCCATTAATGGGATGGGAAACTAGTACAGACACTTTGTCTGAATTAATTTTAGAATTTTCATCTAAGGAATTAGCTGTTGAATATGCAAAAAAAAACAAAATAAATTTTGAAATTATCGAACCACAAAAAAGAAAAACCGTTAAAAAGTCATACGCGGATAATTTTCTTAAATAATTTAAATGTTTAGATTTTTTACACAAAAAAAATGGCTATATTGGGCTTGGTTGGGTTCAGTTATAATTCTTTCTTCGTTATGGGTTCAGGTAAAAATTGATGTTAAAATAAACGAATGGTTTGGTGTTTTTTACGATATGATTCAAAAGGCCCTTGCGGAACCAAATGCAATAACTATCGATGAATATTGGACAAGTTTAGCATCATTTATTACTTTAGCTGGAATGTATATTGCTCTCTATGTTGCAATAAGTTTTTTTACAGCTCATTTTTTATTTAGATGGAGAACAGCGATGGTTGAGTGGTACCATTCAGTATATGATAGAGCGCGAAATATTGAAGGTGCTTCACAGAGAGTTCAAGAAGATACAATAAAATTTACTCGTATTATGGAGTCATTAGGAACAAGTTTTATAGAGTCAGTTATGGTATTAATTCAGTTTGTTCCCATATTACTAGGATTATCAGTCGGTATCCCAATTTTCTTTTTTGGTGAATGGCAATATGGATTAATAACAGGTGCTTTGCTATGGACAATAGGAGGAACAGTTTTTTTGATAGGTCTTGGCTGGTTATTGCGATTAGTTGGTGTTGAATATGATCTTCAAAAAAAGGAAGCCGCCTATAGAAAAATACTAGTAGTAGCCGAAGATGAAGATAATATTAGGCCTAAAACAATAAATGAATTATTTGATGATGTCCGTTCAATACATTTTTTAAGTTACATACGTTATCTATATTTTAATATTGGACGTATGGCCTACTTACAGGCAAATGTACTATCAGCTTATGTGTTTTTAGCACCGGCTATTGTAGCCGGTGTTGTGACACTTGGTGTTATGCAACAAATAATAAGAGCTTTTGGAAGAGTTGAAGGTTCAATGCAATATTTATTAAAAGCTTGGCCTACCATCATAGAGCTAGCTAGTGTTTATAAGCGTCTTAGAGAATTTGAAAATGTAATAAATTCTATCGAACACAAGGAAGAGAAAATTTAATGACAATAGATAAACAATTTATTGATCGGTTTATCAATGTTTCATCAAAAGCAGCTCTTGCTTCATCATACTTAGTTGGAAAAAAAGACAAGAATGCTGCTGATCAGGCCGCTGTTGACTCAATGAGATCAGAATTAAATAAGATAGATATGACAGCTGAAGTTGTAATAGGTGAAGGAACTTTAGATGAAGCTCCTATGCTTTTTACTGGAGAAATTCTTGGATCCAAAAATGGACCGAGCTTTGATATAGCGGTTGATCCAGTTGAAGGAACTAATTTTGTTGCTAATAATTTGCCAGGAGGCATATCTGTTCTCGCAATTGCAGAAAAAGGTAATTTATTTAATGCACCAGAAACTTATATGAACAAAATAGCTACGGGAAAAATAGAAAAAGGATTAATCGATCTTGATTATACTTTAGAAAAAAATATTAAAAATTTAGCAAACTTTAATAATAAAAAAATTTCATCTATTACAGTTTGTATAATGGACAGACCTAGACATAAAAAAATTATTGATGAACTTAAAGATTTAAATGTGAATCTAAGATTAATTACTGATGGTGATGTTCTTGGTGCGCTTTATGTGACTGACCCAAAATATAAAGTTGACATGTATTTAGGTATAGGTGGTGGTCCAGAGGGTGTCTTAGCTGCATCAGCTCTTGATGCTTTTGGTTCACATTTTCAAGGAAGACTTATATTTGATAATGATAAAGAAATTAAAGAAGCAAAAAAAATGGGCATTATAGACTTACATAAAAAATATGAATTAAATGAAATAGTTAAAGGTGACTCAATATTTTGTGCAACTGGTATAACTACCAGTGATGTTTTAAATGGTATAGAAATAAAAGATAATAAATATATATCTGAAACCTTTGTAACTCATAAAGACTCAAATTTTAAAAAAATTATAAAAAAAATAAATCATATTAACGAATGATTTCTGTCATTGGTAGAAATTGGGAACAAAAAAAAAATAATAAAAATTTAATAGAAAAATTAAAACAAGACTATGACTTTAGCGAAATCTTATCTAAATTACTTATTTCTAGAAAATTTGATGCAACTGAACTAAGTAGTATTGATAATAATTTACAATTAAATAATGTTTTTTTAAAAAATAAAGATTTTCAAAAATCAATCGAACTTTTAATTGATACAATTACAAATAATGAAAATATATGTATTTTGGGTGATTATGATGTTGATGGATCTGCGGCTACGTCCTTGCTGGTAAGATTTTTTGAAAGTATAAAGCAACCATTCACATATTATATACCAGATAGGGAAAAGGATGGTTATGGAGCATCAAAAAAATTGTTCCAAAAACTTATTTTAAGAAAACCAAAACTAATAATAATGGTAGATTGCGGATCAACATCAAATGAAGCAGTAGACTTTCTAAACAAAAATAATATTAAATCATTAATTATTGATCATCATGAAATAAACAAACCTTTTCCTAAAGCTAATACAATAATAAACCCAAAAAAAAATAATGGTTATATCGAATATGATTATCTTTGCGCAACTACTTTAGTTTATTTTCTTTTAGATTTTTTATCAAAAAAAATTAAAAGCAAAATCAATATATCTAATTTTTTAATTTATGTATTACTAGCAACTGTGTGTGATGTTATGCCATTAAGAAAACTTAATAGACTAATAGCTTTAACATCACTTAAAAACTTCGATATAAATAAAAACATAGCACTAAAGGAATTGTTTGATTTGAATGATAAAAATAACAAAATAAATATAAATGATTTGGGTTATTTAATAGGTCCAATACTTAATGCAGGAGGCAGGTTAGGTAAATCAAATTATGCAACAGAATTATTGTCTTCAAATGATTTAAATTTTGTAAATATTAAGTGTAGTGAATTAATGAAATTGAATGATAAAAGAAAAAAAATTGAAACATTGATTATAAATGAAATTGATTTTAAAAAGATAGAAAATGAAAATAAAAAAGTTATTATTTATTTTAACCCCAACATGAATGAAGGATTAATTGGCATTATAGCAGCACGATTAAAAGATCATTTTAATAAGCCAGCTATTGTCATCACTAGTTCTAATCATTTGTTAAAAGGATCTGCAAGATCTGTTTATAATTATAACATTGGGCATGCTATTAAGAATTTAATAGAAAAAAAAATAATTGTAAGTGGTGGAGGACATAATATGGCTGCTGGGTTTACTTTAGAAAAAGATAAGCTTAAAAGATTTGAAGACTCTATTTTAAAGGATTTTTTGAAAAAAGACTTGATAGAAAACAATAATTTTACATATGACGCAGAAATATCATCTTTAGCTTTTAATCGAGATTTTTATAACGAAATAAAAAAATTAGAACCTTTTGGCGTGGGAAATCCAGCTCCAACTTTCTTATTCAAAGATTTAAAAATTATTAAATCTACTATCTTAAAGAATAAACATATATCGCTAATTTTAAAATCTAAAACTGGTTTTTCAATAAAATCTATATCTTTTAACTCAGTAAATAATAAAGTTGGAGAATATTTGATGAATTATAAAAAAACTTTAAATGTATTGGGTCAAATTAATGAAAATTTTTGGAATAACAAAATTACACTTCAATTAACAATAAGGGATCTAATTTTATAGATTAATTAAACTTGATAAATAATGACTTTTAAAATACAAGGTCACATCATGGTCCCTTCGTCTATCGGTTAGGACAGCTGGTTTTCATCCTGCAAAGGGGGGTTCGATTCCCCCAGGGACCGCCAAAATGACTTATTTTGTTTACATGTTAATAGCAGCTAAATCTTTTAAATATTATACTTATGTTGGCTATACAAAAGATCTTAAAAAAAGATTGGAACTACACAATAAATCAAAAGGAGCCAAATACACAAAAGGTAAGAAGTGGAATATAATATATAAGAAGAAATATTTGAGTAAATCTAAGGCTATGAAAGAAGAATATTTATTAAAGAAAGATTATATATTGAGAAATGAAATCAAAAAAAAATATCTAAAAAAAAATGCTAAAATATAAGTTAATTAAAGGAAACAAAATTCACCCAACAGCCATTATAAACTGGAGTAAGGTTATATTAGGTAAAAATAATATAATTGGTCCTTATGTTGTAATAGGTAATCATGCGCAACATCCTAAAAAAAAAAGTTTTGGAAAGATAAGAATAGGTAACAACAATATATTTAACGAATATTGTAATATTCACTTACCAACGAAATTATCTTCAGAGACTTTTGTGGGTAATGATAATTATTTTATGAACTCAACTACTGTTGATCATGACTGCACTATTGAGGATAATGTGGTATTAAGTAGTAATGTAATATTAGGTGGAAATGTATACATAATGAAAGGTGCTCAATTAGGAATAAAGACAACTATACATCAAAATCAAACAATTGGATCTTATACAATGATTGGAATGAATTCTGTAATTACAAAAAATAAAAATATCATCCCAGGATATATTTTTTACGGAAACACTGTAAAAAAGATAAAAAAAAATATTTTAG
>CALSWN010000034.1 GCA_943841085.1 uncultured Candidatus Pelagibacter sp.
TTAAAACTGCATGCATAGAATCTAGAGGATCATTAGGGGGAACTTGTTTAAATGTTGGATGTATACCCTCTAAAAATTTATTAAATATTTCAGAGAATTATCATAAAGCACAAAATTTTTCTAAACTTGGGATAGAGGTCGGTGAGGTCAAACTTAATCTTCAAAAAATGATGAAAAATAAAGATAAGGCAGTGACCATTTTAACTAAAGGCGTAGAGTTTTTATTTAAGAAAAATAAAGTTACTTATTTTAAAGGTATAGGTAGCTTCAAATCAGCAAATAAAATTTCTATATTAGATGATAAAAAAAAAGAAACTGTAATAGAAACTGAAAAAACAGTCATTAGTACTGGTTCTGTACCAGTTTCATTACCTGGAATTGAATTTGATGAGAAAATAATAGTTTCTTCAACCGGAGCATTAGCTTTAGAGGATGTTCCTAAAAAAATGGTTGTAGTTGGTGGAGGATATATAGGATTGGAGATGGGTTCTGTTTGGTCTAGATTAGGTGCTGAAGTTCATGTAGTTGAATTTCTTGAAAATATAACACCAGGCATGGATAGAGAAGTATCAACAGAGTTTATGAAGATCTTAAAGAAGCAAGGAATTAATTTTCATATGCAAACTAAAGTAGAAGAAATTAAAAAAAATGTCAAAGGTGCTACAGTTTTGACATCAGATAAAGATGGAAAAAAAATTAATTTTGATTGTGATGTCGTTCTTATATCTGTTGGTAGAAAACCAAATACTGATAATTTAAATTTAGATAATATTGGTGTTGAGTTGGATGAAAAGAAAAGAATTAAAACAGATAAAAGTTTTCAAACAAACATAGCCAATGTTTATGCAATTGGTGATGTAATAGAAGGACCAATGTTAGCTCATAAAGCTGAAGATGAAGGTATTGCTGTTGCTGAAAATATTGCAGGACAATCAGGGCATGTTAACTATGATGTTATTCCAGGTGTTGTTTATACAACACCAGAAGTTGCTTCAATAGGCAAGACCGAAGAACAGCTAAAAGAAGCAAATATAAAATACAAAATTGGTAAATTTTCATTTATGGCAAATTCAAGAGCTAAAGCGATTGATGAAGCAGAAGGCTTTGTAAAAATTTTAGCAGATGAAAAAACAGATAGAATTTTAGGGGCTCATCTTATTGGTCCTCATGCAGGTGAATTAATTGGAGAAATTGGAGTTGCAATGGAGTTTGGTGCAAGCGCTGAAGATATTGCAAGAACTTGTCATGCACACCCAACATTCTCAGAAGCTGTAAAAGAAGCAGCATTATCAGTAGATAAAAGAGCGATACACTCTTAATCATCAGTTGTTAGATTTCCCAGGATACTAAATCAACCAGTAACAGAAAGTAAATATTTGATCATTTCAGTTGGTGTCCCTGAGGCAATCTCTTTTCTGCCAAAAGGACGAAAGGTTTTGAATACACGCTTAGCTGAAGAAGCAGTTGCTAAAATGAAACCATCATAAGATGTAGTATGATTATCAAAGTCTGAAGATATTTCGAGGAAATAACCAAAAGATTCTAATTTTTGTTTAGCTTCTTCATGAATTTTTTGGCTATGTGTTGACAAAAAAATATAATCAGCAATTTGTTGGGTAAGAAAATTTTTTGCACCATCAAGCATTTCAAGTTCCCAACCCTGAATATCAGAATGCAATATTGAAACTTTTTTTAATTTTTTTTTATTTGCAAATAAATCTATTTTAAAACCATCATTAGAAACTTTTGAATGAATGAATTGACCATTTAGAAAATTATTATTTTTAAAATTACTGTAACCTGCGTTCAGTGCTTTTTTATCAGGTTCAACCATAAAGCATTCAGCATTAGGAAATTTTTTCAAAAACCACATTGAATAATGTGCCCAGTAAGAACCTAGCTCAATCATTGTTGGTTTTTTATATGTAATTTTTTTTAATGTCTCTTGGAAACAAAACTCTTCGAGGGGCTCGTGAACACCCCTATTTATTAGCAAGACTTTACTAAAGTCACCATAATAAGAATTTTCTCCAGTAACTGGAACTTTATTTCCATTATGTAGGCACACACACCCATTTTTATCAATCATTCCAGAATTGGAGTTTCGTTTTATTAAAAGGTTTAATGGATCTGATACTATTTCTCTAAATCGTCCCAAAAAGTCATTAGGTCCAGCTTTCATATCTCTTTTATTTAATCATTACAATTTGTAATATTATAACATAATAAGCTTTTTTACAATATTTAAAAGAAAGCTTGAAAATTAATAATTTTAAAGTAGTAAAAAAAATCAATACTTTCTCGATATATTTTCATATTGTTAAGATATGAAAGTTCCGATTCTTATACCAAATATTTTTAATCACCCATTTACTTATGATACAGATTTAAAACTAAAAGTAGGTGATTATGTTGTTGTACCATTTGGAAAATCTGAGCTTACAGGGGTAGTTTGGGATGAGTTTGAAAAAAAAACCAATAAAAATTTTGCAATTAAGAGAGTATCAAGAAAGTTAGATGTTCCATCTTTAAAAAAAAAAACTATTAAGTTTTTAAATTGGTTCTCAGAATATAATATGATCCCAAAAGGGATGGCTTTAAAACTTCTATTATTAAGTAGTAACGCAATAGAGAAAATTTCAAGTGAAGTTTATAAACAATTTAAAATTGACATTAAAGAAAACAAAATTGAACTTTCAAAAGAACAAAAAAGTTGCTTAAAAAAGATGAATGTTTCTAATCAAAAATTTAGAGTGCATGTTCTGCAGGGTACAACAGGGTCTGGTAAAACGATGGTTTATTTTGAAGCTTTAAAAGAGATAATTAACAAGGGTTTTCAGGGGTTAATTCTATTACCAGAAATTGGACTAACAGGTCAATTTCAAAATAAATTTATAGAATTTTTTGGATTTAATCCTGCTGTATGGCACTCAGGTGTTACAAAAAAAAATAAAGAAATTATTTGGAGTGGAATTGCAAATGATAAGATTAAAGTTGTAATTGGTGCTCGGTCCTCATTGTTTTTACCTTTTAAAAAACTAGGATTAATCATCGTTGATGAAGAACATGATCAATCTTATAAACAAGATGAGGGAGTAACTTACAATGCAAGAGACATGGCAATTTCTAGAGCATCGTTTGAAAATATTCCAATCAATCTAATAACAGCTGTTCCCTCAATTGAAACTTATGACAATATTAAAAAAGGCAAATATAGTTTATCAAAACTTAATCAAAGATATTTAAATGCATCTTTACCAAAATATGAAATAATTAATCTTAATAATTCAAAGTTAGAATCTCAATCTTGGATATCAAAACAAACAATTAAAAAAGTAAAATTCCATCTTGAACAAAAAGATCAAGTTTTATTTTTTTTAAATAGAAGAGGTTTTTCACCTTACGTATTATGTAAAAAATGTTTTACTAGTTATTCATGTCCAAATTGTTCAATAAATCTAGTGTACCATAAAAATAAAAAAAATTTATTATGCCATTACTGCGGATATAAAGCATTGCTAAACAGAGATTGTACTAAGGAAGGGAAATGTGATTTTATATTTAGTGGACCTGGCGTTGAAAGAATATCAGAAGAGGTTAAAAAAATTTTTCCTACAAAAAAAACAACAATATTCTCTAGTGATACAATGAACAATAAAAGCTCAATAAATGTTTTGGAAAAAATTATAAATAATGAAATTCAAATTTTAATTGGAACTCAATTAATTTCAAAAGGATTTCATTTTCCTAGTTTAAATTGTATTGTTGTAGTTGATATTGATTTATCATCACAAGGACATGATTTAAGGGGTGCAGAAAAGAATTTACAATTATATCACCAACTCTCAGGTAGAGCAGGAAGAACAGGAAAACCAGCAACAGTTTATTTTCAAACTTATAATTTAGATACTAAAATGATAACAGACATTACAAATAAAGATCCTGATATTTTTTTAGATAAAGAACTTGAAATTAGAAGAGAAAATAATCTCCCACCGTTTCAAAGATTTATTGCTTTAATAATTACAGGAAGCAATGAAAGAGAACTTGAGAAAGAAGCTTATAGGTTTAAAGTTTTTATAGAAAGTGCTGTCGAAGGTAGAGTCCTTGGCCCAGTGAATGCACCTATATTTAGATTAAAAAGAAAGTTTAGAGTAAGACTTTTGATCAGAGGTCGAAAATCTCTAAAAGTTCAGAATTCACTAGCTAAAACCATTAAAAAATTCAAATTTCCTACTGGAATGAAACTAACGGTTGATGTTGATCCAATAAACTTCAATTAATGGTCAAAAAATAACACTTTTAGAGAATGTGTGACTTGAAGAGAATAGGGTCATATGCTAATTAAAACAGAAATTTAATAAATCCTCAAATATTTATAAGGAACAACAAATTGAGCAAAAATAAAGGTTTTTCTGAAACATCAGCTGGTAGATACTCTCTGGCACTTTATGAATTAGCCGTAGAAGCTAATAATTTAAGTGAGATTGAGGCTCATTCAGCATCAATTATTAATTTAATTGCTTCAAGTGAAGATTTTAATTCTTTAATTAAAGATCCAACAAATAATAAAGAAGACCAACTTAATGCTCTAAACAAAATTTCGGAACAATATAAATTAAATGAATTATTAACAAAATTTTTAAGCTTTTTAATATCTAAAAGAAGATTCTTTTATGTAGATGAGATTTTAAAAAGCTTTCTTGAGACATGTTCAATTAAAAGAGGTGAACTAAAAGCAGAATTAACCTCTGCTAAAGATCTCACTGAAAATGAAGTTAACAGCATTAAAGAAGAATTGACTAAAAACTTTAGTTCAAAAATAAGATTAAACTACAAACATGATGCAAGTTTAATTGGGGGTTTGATTGTGCAAGTCGGAAGCACAATGGTGGATACTTCCATTAAAAATAAATCCAACTCACAAAGTATCTGTCTTAAAAGCAGATCTATATTCAAAACCTAATAAAAAATTTAAACTTAAAAAAAAAATATCTTTTTGTTCACATATTGAGGTAATTGATATTAAAAATA
>CALSWN010000035.1 GCA_943841085.1 uncultured Candidatus Pelagibacter sp.
TCAGCGGTACAATCAAAACCTATATAGGCATTGATTTTCTCTTTATCTAATAGTTTAGATAAGTTGTCTTCATTGGTGCATTGATAGAAAAATCCTCTATCTTTAAATTCTTTTAAAAATTTATTCATAGGTTTATACTTCTACAATATACAAATTTTTATAAAAAAAAATAAGAATGGGAAAAATTTATACAGTATTGGGATTAATGAGCGGCACTTCAATGGACGGGGTCGACGCTTCAATTATTCAAACTGACGGAGAGTCTAAATACAAGGCAATTTTGGACAAATATTTTGAATATCCGTCTATCATTTATCAAAATTTAATTAAACTAAGAGATAAAATAAAAAGCTCAAAAGATCTAAAAAAACATCAAAAACTAACAAAAATAGTTGAAAAAGAGATAACAATTTTTCATGCCAAATCAGTCAATAAAATTCAAAAAAAAATGAAAACAAATGTAGATTTTATAGGGTTTCATGGTCAGACTATTTTCCATAATGCAAATGAAAAAATTACTAAACAGATAGGAGATGGAAAACTATTATCAAAATTGACAAAAAAAACTGTTGTTTATGATTTTAGACAAAATGATTTAAAGAGTGGGGGGCAGGGCGCACCATTGGTTCCAATATTCCATAAAATGCTAGCAAAAAAATTTAAATTAGCACAAAAAAAAAATTCACCATCAACAGAAGCTACTTTTGTTAATATTGGAGGAATATCAAACTTAACAAGAATTAATAGCTCTTACGAAATTAATTCTTTAGATTGTGGTCCAGGAATGTGTTTGATTGATAAATGGATAAGGCTGAACTCAAAGCATAGAATAGACAAGGGTGGCAAAATAGCAATGAGAGGGTCTGTTGATTATAAAATTATGTGGAAATATATTAATAAAATTAAAGTTGATAGTATGATAAATTCTTTTGATATAAGTGATTTTAAAATTAATTTAGTAAAAAAATTATCACTTGAAGATGGTGCGGCCACCTTAACAGAATTAACGGCAACCAATATTTTAAGAATGGTAGAAGCTTTTTCAAATGAAAAAACAAATTTAATTATGTGTGGTGGAGGTCGAAAAAATAACTTTTTAATAAAAAGAATTAAAAAAGATAATTTTTTTAATTTAAAAATGATTGATGTATTTGGAATTAATGGAGATTTTGTAGAGTCTCAAGCATTTGCTTATCTTGCTATAAGGTCTTTTTTAGGTTTACCAATTTCATTTCCTGAAACCACAGGATGCATAAAGCCATGTACTGGTGGCGTAATTGTTAAGAGTTATTGAAATAAAGCAGACTCTTTTTTAATATATTTGTCTAAGGTTTTTATTAAAGCATCTTCAGACTTAGTAAAAAAATGATTCGAGTCATTTATTGCTTGAAAATCAACTTTAATTCCTTTTTGTGCACTTAATCTTTTATCTAGTTCAGTAATGTGTTCTAAAGGAACCAATTCATCTTTTTTTCCATAAACCATTAAACCTGAAGTTGGGCAAGGGGATAAAAAAGAGAAATCGTATACATTTGGTTGAGGTGATATAGCAATAAATCTATTGATCTCTGGTCTTCTCATAAGTAATTGCATTGCTATTAAAGAGCCAAAAGAAAATCCTGAAACCCAACACTGAGAATTGTCAAAATTTTCTCTTTCTAACCAATCTAATGCAGCTGCAGCATCAGCTAGCTCACCCTGTCCATTGTCGAACTCTCCATCACTTTTACCAACTCCTCTAAAATTTACTCTACAAACTGAAAATTCATTTTGCATAAAGGTATGAAATGTATCAACAACAACTTTATTATTCATTGTTCCTCCATATTGAGGATGTGGCTGAAGCACTAAAGCTATTGGAGAAGTAATTTTATCACTCTTATAATATTTAGCCTCCATTCTTCCAGCAGGTCCAGGTATAAAAACTTCTTTAATTTTATTGTCCATAAGTGTTATTGATTATTATTCTCAAAAAAAATTACATTTATCATAACTAAGCGACAAAATGTTAACTTTTTTATTTATTCTAAACTTGACTAATTTAGTCAAGTTTGTATAAAAAACCCTTCTATATAAGGGTAAATATGAAATTAACATCTAAAGGAAGATATGCTGTAATGGCTCTAGCTGATTTAGCAAAGTTTAATAGTGTTAATCCTGTATCTTTAAGAGATATTTCATTGAGACAGAATATATCTTTAGATTTTCTTGAACAAATATTTTCAAAATTAAAAAAACACAACATAGTAAAAAGTATTAGGGGTACTAATGGTGGATATATTTTAAACAAACAACCTATAGATATTAAACTTGCAGACATACTTAATGCTGTTGATGAAGAAGTAAAAACTGTTCAATGTAAAAAAGAGTCAAAAAAGGGATGTAATAACAAAACTTCAAAATGCATTACACATAACTTATGGGATGAACTTGAAATTCATATTAATCACTTCTTTGAAAAAAAAAATTTAAAAGATCTTATAAGCAATACGTCTGAAAGTAGAAATTAAATGAACGCTAGAGAAAAAGAAATAGAAAAGTTAAAAGATTATAAATATGGGTTTTCAACTGACATTGAGAGCACAAAAGCTCCAAAAGGTTTAAACGAAGATGTAATTAAGTTTATTTCAAATATTAAAAAAGAACCTGAGTGGATGCTTGATTTTAGATTAAAAGCATTTAAAAGATTTAAGCAATTAAAAGAACCTGATTGGCAAAAACCAAAATATCCAAAAATAGATTATCAAGATTTGTATTACTATTCGGCACCTAAAAGCATGGATGATAAACCTAAAAGTTTAGATGATTTAGATCCAAAACTTTTAGAAACGTACAAAAAACTTGGTATCCCACTTCAAGAGCAAGCAAGATTGAATGGTATTGCTGTTGACGCAGTATTTGACTCAGTCTCAGTTGCTACTACTTTTAGAGAAGAATTAAATAAACAAGGAATTATTTTTTGCCCTATATCTGAGGCTATTCAAAATCATCCTGAGCTAGTTAAGAAATATCTAGGTTCTGTAATCCCTACAACAGATCATTTTTTTGCCACTCTTAATTCTGCTGTTTTTACTGATGGTTCATTTGCTTACATACCAGAAGGTGTAAGATGTCCAATGGAATTATCAACTTACTTTAGAATAAATGCTTCAAACACAGGTCAGTTTGAAAGAACTCTTATTGTTGCTGATAAAGGAAGTTATGTAAGCTATTTAGAAGGTTGTACAGCTCCTATGAGAGATGAAAATCAATTACATGCTGCTAACGTTGAACTAATAGCATTAGATGATGCAGAAATTAAATATTCAACAGTACAAAATTGGTATCCTGGAGACAAAGATGGAAAGGGTGGAATATATAATTTTGTTACTAAACGTGGTCTATGTAAAGGTAAAAATTCTAAAATTTCCTGGACGCAAGTAGAAACAGGATCTGCTATCACTTGGAAATATCCAAGCTGCATTTTAAAAGGAGATAACTCGGTTGGAGAATTCTATTCGATTGCAATAACAAATAATCATCAAAAGGCTGACACCGGCACTAAGATGATACATTTAGGAAAAAATACTAAAAGTAAAATTATCTCCAAAGGAATAAGTGCGGGATTTTCAGACATGACTTATAGAGGCCTTGTTGATATTTCTTCAAAAGCATCAAATTCTAATAATTATACTCAATGTGATTCATTATTAATGGGAAACAAATGTGGAGCACACACTGTTCCTTATATTAAAAATAAAAACTCTGAGTCTAACATAGCACACGAAGCTACCACTTCTAAAATAAGTGAAGAACAACTACATTATTGTCAACAAAGAGGTTTAAGCCAAGAAGAGGCTGTTGGGTTAATTGTAAATGGATTTTGTAAAGAAGTATTACAACAATTACCAATGGAATTTGCAG
>CALSWN010000036.1 GCA_943841085.1 uncultured Candidatus Pelagibacter sp.
TGAACTTGGAAAAGAAGTAATAAAAAAAGAGCTTCCTTTAATTCCTAAAAGCCCTGGTGTTTACAGAATGCTTAATCATAAAGATGATATTCTTTATGTGGGTAAAGCTAAAAATCTCCCAAATAGACTAAAGAATTATGTCTCTGAAAAAAATCACATCATTAGAACTGAGAGAATGTTATCTCAAACATTTAAACTTGAAATAACAACTACTGCCAATGAAAGTGAGGCCTTACTTTTAGAGGCTAATTTAATTAAAAAATATAAACCAAAATTTAACATTTTACTTAAAGATGACAAATCTTTTCCTTTCATATTTATAGGTAAAGAAGATAAATGGCCAAGAGTTACTAAGCACAGAGGTAAAAAAGATAAAGAAGGTTTTTATTTTGGTCCATTTGCATCGGCCGGTACTGCTAACTGGACTATTAAAATGCTTCAAAAAATATTTCAATTAAGAGTTTGTGATGATGGCACATTTAAAAATAGAAAAAGACCATGTATCTTATATCAAATTAAAAGATGTTCTGGTCCTTGTGTGGGATATATAGATAAAACTGATTATAAAAAATCTGTTGATCAAGCAATTCAGTTTGTATCAGGAAAATCAAGAGATATTCAAAAAAATCTTTCTAAAGAGATGGAGGTTGCAAGTGATCAGCTTGATTTTGAAAAAGCTTCAATTTTTCGAGATCGGATAAAATCCCTAAACATAATACAATCATCACAAAGAATTAACGAAGCAAATTTAGTTGATGCAGATGTAGTTGCTGCTTACAAAGAGTCTGGCAAGACGTGCATCCAAGTGTTTTTTTACAGATCAAAACAAAACTGGGGTAATCACGCTTATTTCCCAAAACATGATCCAGATCAAAATATTTCAGAAATTGTATCTTCTTTTTTAATGCAGTTTTATGAAAATAAAGGTGTGCCAAAACTAATAATCATAAACACTGATATTAAGGATAAAAAATTGATAGAAGAAACCTTAAGTAAAAAAGAAGGTCATACAATTTCAATTAATACAGCTAAAAAAGGTACAAAGGCTAAAGTTATAGCAATGGCAGAAAAAAATGCCAAAGAATCGTTAAATAGAAAACTTTATGAGACTAATAATAATAAAAATTTATTTGAAGGTATTGCTAAAAAATTTGATCTTAAGAATATTATTAATTTAGTTGAGGTTTATGATAATAGCCATATTTCAGGAACGAATAGCATTGGAGCAATGATAACTTTTGGAAATGAAGGTTTCGTTAAAAAAAGATATAGAAAATTTGATATTAAAACAAAAGGTGCAGAACAAGATGATTTTGCTATGCTAAAAGAAGTTCTAACTAGAAGATTTAAAAGGGCGATGCTTGAAAAGGGAAATTATCTTACCTTGCCTGATTTAATATTAATAGATGGTGGTAAGGGTCAATATTCATCAGCTAAAGAAATATTAGATGAATTTGGTTTGCATGATGTGCCCATGATTGCAATTGCTAAGGGTAAGATAAGAAATAGTGGCGATGAAACATTTTTTTACAATGGTAAAACGTTTAAATTTGAAAAAAATGATCCAACTTTATTTTTTATGCAGCGACTTAGAGATGAAGCTCACCGATTTGCAATAACATCTCATAGAGCAAAAAGAGCAAAAGGAATTACTAAATCATTGCTAGATCAGATAGATGGCATCGGAACTATAAGAAAAAGGGCCTTATTAAACCATTTTGGGTCAGCTAGATCTGTTGAGTCTGCTAGTTTTGATGAAATAAAATCAGTAGAAGGTGTTGAGGAAAAAGTTGCAAAAAAGATATATAACTTTTTTCACGAATAATTATGCTAAAAAAAATTCCAAATATTTTAACAATAGGCAGAATAATTATTGTTCCTTTTTTTGTCCTAGCATTTTATTTACCAGGTTTTTATGGTGATTTAACAGCATGTGTATTATTTGTAATTGCTTCTTTTACAGATTTTTTAGATGGAATGTTGGCAAGAATGATGGGGGAAGAGTCTAAACTCGGTGAATTACTTGATCCTATTGCAGATAAAATTATTGTTGCTACTGCATTAATTTTACTTGTTATGAGTGGAACGATTAGACACTACGAGGTAATTGCTGCAATTATTATTCTTACAAGAGAAATATTAATATCTGGTTTAAGAGAATTTTTAGCAAAAGGTCAAATCAAATTACCTGTAACCAATTTAGCAAAATTAAAAACTTTTTTACAAATGGTAGCTATTGCACTTCTACTTACTGGTGAAACTGGAAATAAAATTTTAAAATTTCAAGATTATAATGCTCAAACTATTGGTATAATTCTGCTCTGGCTTTCTGCATTTCTAACTTTATATACCGGTTATGGATATATTAGAAAAGGCATTGATCATGCAATTTCTGAAGATAATAAAAAATAAAATATTTATTTTTTTCTAACTAATGCTTGATAACTTTCGTTCAAATCAATTATAGTTGAGCAAACTTTAAATTGATTATCTGCAATACAAGATACCGGTGTAACTTCTGCAGCAGTGCCAGTTAAAAAACATCCAACAAAATTTGATAATTCAGCTGGAGCAATTTTTCTTTGATTAACTTTAAGACCTTTTGATTTTGCTATTTCAATTACAGTTCTTCTTGTGATTCCATCTAAAAAAGAATCTGGTATTGGGGTATGTATTTCACCTTTCTGATCTTTAAAAAAAATATTAGCACCAGTTGCCTCTGCTATATTTCCTTCATGATCAAGCATTAGAGAGTCTGTATAACCTTGTTGCTCTGCCTCATGTTTTGATAAAGTGCAAATCATATAAAGTCCTGATGCTTTTGTATCCCAAGGTATTGTATTTGGAGCTGGTCTTCTCCAATTAGATATGTTTAATCTTATACCCTCTATTTTTAATTTAGGGTCAAAGTAAGAACCCCACTCCCAAGTTGCGATTGCTACATGGATTTTTGTTTTTTGTGCAGAAATTGCCATCATCTCACTGCCTCTCCAAACAGTTGGTCTAACATATCCATTTTTTACATTTTGAACTGAAATAATTTTATTGCATGCATCGTTTATTTCTTTTTCTGTGTAGGGAATTAACATTCCCATTCTTTTTGCAGAATAAAAAAGTCTTGCTGTATGCTCTTCTAGTTTAAATATTGAGCTCTCATAAACTCTTTCTCCTTCGAAAACACAGCTAGCATAATGAAGTCCGTGGTTTAATATATGAATTTTAGCACCAGACCAGT
>CALSWN010000037.1 GCA_943841085.1 uncultured Candidatus Pelagibacter sp.
TTTTGTTTCTAGCGTTAAAAATAATTCTCTTGGATCTACATAATCATATTCAATAGCATAACCTGGTCTAATGATTCTTACATCTTCTAAACCACTGATATTATTACATATTTCTTGTTGTACTTCCGCTGGAAGAGATGTTGAAATACCATTTGGATAAATTGTATGATCATTTAACCCCTCTGGTTCTAAAAAAATTTGATGGCGACTTTTATCTTCAAATTTAACAATCTTATCCTCTATTGATGGACAATATCTTGGACCGACACCCTGAATACTTCCAGAATACATAGCACTTCTGTTTAAATTTTTTTTAATTATTTTATGAACTTTTTCGTTTGTGTAAGTCATCCTACATGAAACTTGTTGGTTAATATTTTTTTTTGTTAAGAATGAAAAAAAATAAGGGTCGTCATCTGCAAATTGTTCTTCTAAATTTTCAAATTTAATAGTTCTTGAGTCAAGGCGAGGAGGAGTACCTGTTTTTAACCTACCAATTTTAAATTTATATTTTTTTAATTGTTCACTTAAACCGGTAGAAGGTTTTTCATCAAACCTACCCGCTGGCGTTTGATCTTCTCCAATGTGTATCAAGCCATTCAAAAAAGTGCCTGTTGTCAATACAAGCTTGCCGCAAGTAACAATCTTCCCAGATAATGTCTTAAACCCACTTATACGATTTTCTGAAAAAATAAATTCAATAACAGAGTCTGAAAAAAGTGTTAAATTACAATAGTTTACAAGTTTTTCTTGCATATATTTACGATACAGAAATCTATCAGATTGTGTTCTGGGTCCTTGAACCGCTGGTCCTCTACTCCTATTTAAAAGTCTAAATTGTATGCCAGACATATCTGCTACTGTTCCCATGACACCATCTAGTGCATCTATTTCTCGAACTAAGTGACCTTTGCCTAACCCGCCTATTGCTGGATTGCACGACATCTCACCAATTGTCTCAATCTTGTGAGTGAATAGCGCAGTGTTAACTCCAAGACGTGCTGATGCCGCTGCCGCTTCACAACCTGCATGGCCACCTCCTATAATGACTACATCAAATGATAAATCATTTCTCATAACTTAAATTTATAACTCATAATTATTTTTACAAGATATGAGTGATGATAAAAAAATTGTTCTAACTCTTAAATATAATGATAAAAAAATGATATATAGTGTAAATAAACATTTAATATCAACAAAAATTGATTAAAATGAGCAAAAAACACAGTAAAAACACTTATTTTTTTAAAAAAAAAATTTGTTGGTAATGCTACCTTAATTAAGCAAAATAGCCTTTTTACCTCTTATAATCTATTTTCCAATACAAAAATCATTGAAAATACTCCCTAAGATTTCTTCGACATCTACTTTTCCCACAATCATTCCAAGATGTCTAGTTGCTAAACGTAAATCCTCAGCAGCTTTGTCAAATTCCTCAGAAGTATTTTTTTTTTCAAAATTGATTAAACATTGTAAACATTCTTCAAGATGTTGCCTATGTCTTGCACGTGTAATTAATATATCCTGATTAATAGTAAATTTATTTTTCAATTTATCTTTAATCTTCAAAATTAAATTTTCTAGATTTAAATTTTTTTTTACAGAAATTAAAACATGATCAAATTGTTTCAGTTCTGGTTGAAGGTCTTTATCTAGAATATCAGATTTATTAATAACTAAAATGGAATTTTCATCCATTAAATCCTTCAAAATCCCTTTAAAACTGCCATTTATTGCATCAATAACTATTAATTTTAAATCTGCGTCTTCAGCTCTATCAAGAGCTAATTTTATTCCTTTTTTTTCTATTTCATTTTTAGACTCTGTTATACCAGCTGTGTCTGAAACTATAACAGCATATCCATCAATATTAAGGTGTGTTTCTATAACGTCTCTAGTCGTTCCTGCTATTTCTGAAACTATTGCAACATCTCTTTTAGATAAGTGATTTAATAAACTAGACTTGCCTGCATTAGCTGGACCCACTATTGCAATTTTAAACCCTTCGCGAATTCTTTCTCCAACTTTTTGATCTTCAAGAATTTTTTTTATATTTAATAAAACTTCGCTAGAAGTTTTTTTTATATTTTTTAAAATATCTTTGGGTAAATCCTCATCTGGAAAATCAATTTTTGCCTCAATATGTGATAAAATTTTTAGAAGTTTTGTTCTAAGTTCATTAAATTTATTTGCTGAATTTCCTTTCATAATTCTTATAGCTTGTTGCCTCTGCATCTCTGTCTCAGAAGAAATTAAATCTGCAATGGACTCTGCTTTTAATAAATTTATCTTTCCATTTTGAAATGCAATTTTAGTGAATTCTCCAGGCTCAGCTAAACGACAATCTTTTATTGATGAGATTGATTTATGGAGAGCTTCGATTACAGCTTTACTTCCATGTATGTGAAATTCAGCCATATCCTCTCCTGTGTAGCTCTCAGGCCCAGGAAACCATATAATCAAGCCTTCATCTATAAGCTCAGAAGTGTTGATTTTATTGATTTTTGTGAGAGTGGCCACTCTTGGCTTAAATTTAGTCTTTGACGTTAATAGTTTAATTACATTAAAGGTTTCTTTTCCTGAAACTCTTATCACAGCTAACCCGGAGATACCTGGTCCAGTAGAAAGAGCATAAATAGTCATCAGATATATTACCTAAAATTTATTATATTTTATATACTATTTTATTAATATGGTTTTGTATTAAAAAATTAAAATTATTTATGGAAAACAGCGAATATTTAAAAAATCAAATATCTATAATGATAAATCTTTTTAAGGCTAAAAGATTTGATACTTTAATTGATAAAGGTTTAACTTTATTAAATAAATTCCCAGAGCAACCTATTTTATATAACATAATTTCTTTAGCTTATAATGCTTTAGAAAAAGGTGAAGAGTCAAAAAAGTTGTTAATTCAAATTTTAAAAAAAGAACCAGAAAATTTTCACATATTAAACAATTTAGGGTTAGCATCAGTACATTGTGGTGATACTGATGAGGCTGAAAATTATTATAATAGAGCTTTAAAACTTAAGCCTGACCTCATAGAAGCTTTAGTGAATCTTGGAAATTTAAAAACAACCCAAAATAAAAATGATGAAGCCAAAGAATATTTTATTAAAGCAATTGAAATTAATGATAAATTATTACCTCCAAAATTATCACTTGCTGGATATTACGAACAATCCGGAGATTTTGAAAAAGCAAAAAAAATATATAATGAAATATTAGAAATAAACCCAAATTTCACAATCGCTGACAAATCTTTAAGTTTAATTCAAAAATATAAGCCTGGAGATACCCATTTAAAATCAATGGAAAAAAAGCTTAAGAATAATATTGATGATGAAGCAATGCGACGATTAAATTTTGCACTTGGAAAAGCTTATGAAGATATTGGTGAATACGAAAAATCTTTCAAATTTTATGAAGCAGGAAATAAACTTTATAAGAAGGAGATTAAATATGACTCTAAAAATGATACTGAATATTTTGATAGAATAAAAAAAGCCTTTGAAGAACACATTAATAATATTGAACCCTTGGGACAAAAAATTATTTTTGTCGTTGGTATGCCAAGGTCCGGTACTACACTTACGGAGCAAATATTATCTAGCCATAAAGATGTTTATGGTGCTGGTGAGCTAAGTTTTTTAAAAGATGGGATTGAGAAAAAACTATCTATTAAAGACAACATCTTGAATTTAAATTCAAACAACTTAAATGCCAAATCTCTAAGAGAGATAAGAGATTATTACTTAGAAAAAATTAAAATATTCAAAAACACTAAAGACTATTTGGTTGATAAAGCTCCCTTAAATTTTAAATGGATTGGTCTTATTATGAAAATATTTCCTGACTCTAAAATAATTCACTGTACAAGAAGCCCAATGGATATTTGTTGGTCTAATTACAAAAACACGTTTTCATCAAGATCAATGAACTATACTTACGATTTTGCTGATTTAGTTAATTTTTATAAATTGTATGACGATTTAATGAATTTTTGGCAAAAAAAATTTGATAAAAAGATTTTTAATATGAATTATGAAAATTTAATAGCTAATAAAGAGGTAGAAACAAAAAGATTAATAAAATTTTGTGAACTTGATTGGGACGATAAATGTCTCGATTTTCACAAAAATAAAAGATCTGTTTCTACTGCAAGTCTTGCTCAAGTGAGAGAACCACTTTACAAAACATCTATTGAAAAATGGAAAAACTATTCAAAAAATCTAGAAATTTTAATTAATAAATTAGGTTATTAAGCTGGTTTATTCATTGAATTAAAAAAATCAGAATTACTTTTAGTCTCTTTAAGTTTTGAATTTATAAATTCAATTGCATCCATTGTTCCCATTGGACTTATAATTCTTCTCAATACATTCATTTTTGACAAATCATCTTTATTAAAAAGTAATTCCTCTCGTCTTGTTCCAGATTTTGTTATATCTATAGCTGGGTAAATTCTTTTTTCTGCAATTTTTCTATCAAGTACTGTCTCACTATTTCCAGTACCTTTAAATTCTTCAAAAATTACTTCATCCATTCTACTTCCCGTATCAATTAATGCTGTTGATATAATTGTTAAAGACCCACCTTCTTCAATATTCCTTGCAGCACCAAAAAATCTTTTAGGTCTCTGTAGTGCATTAGCATCTACACCACCTGTTAAAACTTTACCAGAACTTGGGATCACTGCGTTGTAAGCTCTTCCCAATCTTGTTATTGAGTCTAGCAAAATAACAACGTCCTTTTTATGCTCTGTTAATCTTTTTGCTTTTTCTATCACCATTTCTGCAACAGCTACGTGTCTAGAAGCTGGCTCATCAAAGGTGGAGCTTATAACCTCACCTTTAACTGTTCTCTGCATGTCTGTAACCTCCTCAGGTCTTTCATCAATCAATAAAACCATTAGATAACATTCTGGATAGTTTTTAGCTATTGAGTTTGCAATACTTTGTAAAATCATTGTCTTACCAGCTTTTGGTGGTGAAATAATAATTGATCTTTGACCTTTCCCAATTGGACTAACGAGATCTATTAATCTTGGGGTTAAATCAGGTTTTTTTTCTATCTTTGTGCTTTCAATTTCCATAACAAGCTGCTTATCTGGATAAAGTGGGGTAAGGTTATCAAAAGCAATTTTGTGACGTGCCTTTTCAGGCTCCTCAAAATTAATTTTACTCACCTGCAATAGTGCAAAATATCTTTCTCCCTCTTTTGGAGCTCGCACAGGACCTTCTACGGTATCTCCTGTTCTTAATCCAAATTTTCTTATTTGACTTGGGCTTACATAAATATCGTCTGGTCCCGCTAAATAATTAGACTCCATGGCTCTCAAAAAACCAAATCCATCTTGTAATAATTGCAAAACACCTAGTCCTGTTATTTCTTCTTTTTCAGCAACTTTTTTTAATATAGCAAATAATATTTCTTGCTTTCTAAGAGTGCTAGCATTTTCAATGCCAAGTTTTTCAGCTTGCGCGATTAACTGTTCTGATGATTTTAACTTTAGTTCTTGTATATTCATTTTTGGGGGGGGTTTTGAGTTATTTAGATAAATTAAATATATATACTCTTTAAATTTTTTCAAGCCTAGATAGGCTTAAAAACAACAATAAATACAATTAAAATAAGCAATAATGTAGGTATTTCATTTATTATTCTAAAGTATTTAGCTGATTTTGTATTGGTGTTGTTTTTTAATGAATAAATACATCTCCCAAGATAATCGTTAAAAATTGACAACAAAAATATCAGAATAATTTTTAATTGAAACCACAGTTGAAACAAAACTTCTGATCCATTTAAGAAAACCAAAAGAATACCAAATAGCCAGGTCAGTATCATTGAAGGGATCATAATATAATAAAATAGTCTCTTTTCCATAACCTCAAAAATATCTGTAGCTTGTTTTTTATCTTTATTCTCTACATGATAAACGAAAATTCTGGGCAAATATAAAAGTCCAGCCATCCATGCGATGACAGATATCAAATGTAAACTTTTTATTAATAAATAACTATTCATAATTTAAACATGGACATTTTTTAAAATTTGAAGGGCATTGTATTTTTGGTGGATAGAGACTATCGTTAATTTTAAACTCATCTTTTTTAATTATTAATTCAGAAATAGCTTTGATAAAATCATTATTAATACCTAACGCTGGAACTCTTGTATATTTTTTACATCCATTAGTCATGGCTAGATCTTTATATTCTATATCAAGCTCAACTAAAGTTTCTGAATGTTCAGAAACAAAAGCAATAGGAACCAAAACAATATGCTTTCCAATCTTTGAATTTTCAATAATTATATCTTCTGTTGATGGGCCAATCCATTTGAGTGGTCCAACCCTGCTTTGATAACTCAATATCCAATCTAAATTAACATTATCCAATTTCTCAACTATTTTTTTAACTGATTGTTCTACTTGCCATTGATAAGGGTCTCCTTTTTTAATGTTTTTTTCTGGTAAACCATGAGCAGAGAAAATTAATTTAAAATTTTTGAGGTTTTTGGTTTCGCTTATTATTTGATTAGTGTGAGCATTGATAAAATTATGATCTGTG
>CALSWN010000038.1 GCA_943841085.1 uncultured Candidatus Pelagibacter sp.
TTTTGTTATTTCTTTCTATTTATGGTTAATTTAAATTTTTTTATCAGTGAGATAAAAATTTTTCTGCTTCAAGTGCAGCCATACAGCCCATTCCTGCAGCAGTTACAGCTTGTCTAAAAGTTTTGTCCTTAACATCTCCTGCAGCATAAACTCCAGGGATGTTAGTCTCAGTAGAATCTGGTTTAGTAATTAAATATCCTTCTTTATCCATCTCTAATTGTTCTTTAAATAAAGCTGTAGCTGGATCATGACCGATTGCAATAAATAAACCATGAACTTTAATTTCATCTATTTTATTTGTTTTTAAGTTTTTAACCTTAATTGCTGTGACATTCTTTGGTTCATTATCTCCAATAACTTCTTCAACAGCACTATCCCAAATTATTTCAATTTTTTTATTTTCCATTAATTTTTTTTGGAGTAGTTTTTCAGCCCTTAATGTGTCTCTTCTATGAATTAATTTTACTTTTGAAGCAAATTTTGTAAGAAACATAGCTTCTTCAACAGCAGCATTTCCACCACCAACAACTGCAACTTCTTTTTCTTTAAAGAAAAAACCATCACATGTAGCACATGCTGAAACACCAAAGCCTCTAAATGCCTGTTCTGATTTTAAATTTAACCATCTAGCCTGAGCACCTGTAGAAATAATAATACTGTCGGCGGTATATTTTTGACCACTGTCACCGATTGCCTCAAATGGAGTTGATTTTAAATTTACAGATGAAATATGATCTTCAATTAAATCAGTTCCAACAGCCTTGGCTTGATCTTTCATTTGATCCATTAACCAAGGACCTTGAATCACATCAGAAAAACCAGGATAATTTTCTACATCTGTTGTAGTGGTCAATTGTCCACCTGGCTGAATTCCATAAACTAGAATTGGATTTAACATGGCTCGAGCTGCATACACAGCTGCCGTGTATCCGGCAGGACCGGACCCAATTATTAACACTTTTGTGTGTTTAGTTGGATTTTGACTCATATCAAAGCTATATAGTGATTAATGACTAAATTAAAAGGTATATTATTAACTCAAGGAATGCATGGCATGATTAGTCAAGTTGAGGGTTTAGCTAAAGCTTTGGATATAGATTTTACACACCATAGAGTTGAACTAAATAATTTTTGGAAAGTGATTCCCCCAAAGTTCACACCTGTTTCGCAAAATGTATTTAAAAAGATTAATACAGAAGATTTTGACATAATAATTTCATGTGGAAGGAAAAGTGTAATTCCATCAATTTACTTAAAAAAAAATTCATCTAAAAAAATTATAAATATTCATATTCAGGATCCAAAGGTAAATTTAAATAATTTTAGTTATGTTATTGCTCCTGAACATGATGGTCTTTCAGGTGTGAATATTTTTTCTACAAAAGGGGCTATGCACTATCTTTCAAGAAAAGAAATTGATGGTAATTCTGATTATTTAAAAAATAGATTGGATACCAATAAAGATTATTTTTCATTAATTTTAGGTGGTCCTACTAAGCATTATGATTATTCAGATGAAAATATTCTTAAAATACTAGACTTATTTGACAATTTAATTTCAAAAAATAATCTTCAAGGTATTGTAATTCCGTCAATGAGAACACCAAAAAATATAATTGAGCTTTGTAAAAATAAATTGAGCACAAATAATTTGATTATAGACAGCGTTGATAAAAAGGCATATTTGTCTGCTCTTTCTCTAGCAAAATATGTTGCTGTAACATGCGACTCAACTTCAATGATTTCAGAAGCTGCATTAACAGGAAAACCAATATATGTTGCAGATATACCAGCAAAAAAAAATGATCAAAGAATTAAAAAATTTAAAGAGCTCTTTACTAAACTTAATATTATAAAAAAATTGGATAATAAATTAGAAACTTGGCACTATGAAACTTTAGATGAAACTAATAGAATAGCCAAAGAAATAAAAAAACAATTAACTTAATGTCATTTTTAAATTCAATTCAAAACCAATCAAAAAAACATGAATTCCCTTTTGATCACTGGGAATATCGCAATGCTCTTTCAGATGAAGCGATAACAGAGATAATTAAAGCTGATATTCCAGATGTTAGTAAACATAATCTTAATTATGATGGAACTAGAGCGATTGACGGTGGTGCAGCAGAATTTAGAGAAGGAATAGCTTCAGGAGGTGAGGCAATAAAATTTAGATGTTTTGTGACAAAAGAAAATGAAAAAAAATTTCCAAATCTAGTAAAATTTATCAATGAATTACAATCAAAAGAAGTACATCAAACTATTTCAAAAATGATTAATAAAGATTTATCAAAATCATATGTTAGAGTTGAAGTTATTTGTGATAGAGAGGGTTTTTGGTTAAAGCCTCACTGCGATATTAAAGAAAAGTTAATGTCTGGTTTAATTTTTATAAATAATGCCAATGAGTCTGAGGATCTTGGAACAGATTTTTATAATGAAAAATTAGAAAAAGTAAAAACAGTTCCTTATAAAAATAACTATGGCTATATGTTTACCAGCGGTCCAAATACTTGGCATGGGATGGAAAAGAAGAAAATAATTAAAGAAAGACGATGTATTCAGGTTAATTACGTAACTTTTGAAACAGATTGGAAAGTCATCTAATTAGAACTCTTTATTAGCAGTTAATATTTTATCAATTTCTAAAAAAGATAAGAATATAAGCCCATCAAGAATAAGGACCCAAGCATAAAGCAAATACCAATGACAGCCTGCAGTTGATCATCATTAGATTTGTCACTAATTGTCCAAAAGTTATCAATTTTGATTTTTGAAGTTTTTATATTTTTTACTTTTACTGCATCTTGAAAACTTAATAGTTCTGCATCAAACAGAGTTTCATTTTTTTTTAAACTTTTTTCGGTATGTTTGTGAACTTCTGAACTCATAATTAATAAATTTTGTTAAAATATTTTTTATAATTAAAAGATAACTTACTAACCAATTAAGATTAAAGAAATTATTTTTTCAAATAATTTTATAAAAAATTTCAACTCGAAGATGTATAAATCCTCTCAACTCTCAATTGAAAGTATATTAATTTTACAGTCAATATTTTGTTAATTTAAATTATAGATATATTGTGAAACATTTTCTATTTCTTCTTCAGTTAACACGTCTTCAAATCCAGGCATACCATACCCTCCATACTTAACTTGTAAAATAATATTAGAAATGTCCAAATTTTGACCTGCCAAATCAGGACCAATATTAGATGAATCATGGCAACTTTTACAATTTTTTGTAAAGACTTCCTTTCCTAATGAAACTTTACTGTTTTTATGATTTTTTTGGTCACAATTCGTTAAAAATCCAATAAAAAATATCAAAAAATAAAATCTAAAATACTTCATTTATTAATCTTTCAAATATCTTGAAGTGAAATTACTTCTAATTTTTTAGTTTTAAGAGATTTAATAGCTTGTAAGCACGCTTGAGCAGTGGACATATTTGTACAATAAGGAACTTTATTTTTTAATGTTCCTCTTCTAAGTGCTATTGCATCATTTAATCTGTGTTCAGTATTTCCACCTCCGGTATTAATCACAAGTGCAATTTTTTTAGAATCTAAAATATCAACAATATGTGGGGATCCACTACTTACTTTGTTAATAATTCTGCATTTAATTTTATGGTTTCTAAAGTATTCAGCAGTCCCCTTAGTTGCACATAATGTAAAATTTAACTTAATAAGTTCTTTAGCCAGATCTATTCCCTCATCTTTATGAGAATCTTTTAATGATACAAATGCAAGTCCTTGTTTTGGGAGTGAGTTTGCAGCACCAATTTGACTTTTAGCAAATGCCATTCCAAAGTCTTTATCAAATCCCATTACCTCACCTGTTGATTTCATTTCAGGACCTAAAAGTAAGTCACTATTAGGAAATTTATTGAAAGGAAACACAGCTTCTTTTACAGCATACATCCCTTTGGATTTATCTCTTAAATTAAACTTAGATAATTTTTCACCTGCCATAACTCGTGATGCGATTTTAGCAAGAGGAAGACCTTTTGCTTTTGATACAAACGGCACCGTTCTACTTGCTCTAGGGTTTACTTCTATTACATAAATTTCATCTTTTTTAATTGCAAATTGAATATTCATGAAACCTTTAACTTTTAAGGCTAAAGCTAATTTCTTAGTTTGATTTTCAATTTCTTTAATCAAGTACGGCTTAATTGATATTGGAGGTAAACTACAAGCAGAGTCTCCTGAGTGAATTCCTGCTTCTTCAATGTGTTGCATGATGCCTGCAACATGAACTTGTTTCCCATCAGATATTGCATCAACATCAACTTCCATTGCATGATCAATAAACTTATCAATTAAAATTGGATTTTCTTCAGCTGCCTTAAATGCTTCTTCAACAAAGTTTTTAAGCTGGCTTTTTTCATGAACAATTTCCATTGCTCTTCCACCTAACACGTAAGAAGGCCTTACCATTAATGGTAAACCAATTCTCTCTGCAATTTGGATAGCTTGCTTGAATGTTTTAGCAATTCCACTTTCAGCTTGCTTTAAATTTAATCTATTAAGAAGATTTCTAAACAGATCTCTATCTTCAGCTAAATTAATTGATGTGTATTGTGTTCCAAGAATTGGAAGTTTGTTATCATGTAAAAATTTAGCAAGTTTAATTGGAGTTTGACCACCAAATTGAGCAATAATCCCAACTAGGTTTCCTTTTTCTTTTTCTTTTTTGATTATGTTGAAGACATACTCTTCTTTTAAAGGTTCAAAGTATAACCGGTCACTAGTATCATAATCAGTTGAAACCGTTTCAGGGTTACAATTGATCATTATAGTTTCTAAGCCAGCATCTTTCAGTGCAAAACTAGCCTGACAGCAGCAATAATCAAATTCAATTCCTTGTCCTATTCTATTTGGTCCACCTCCTAGTATTATGATTTTCTTCTTAGCTGATGGATCAGCCTCACACTCAGAATTAATTGAAAAATTTCTTTGGTATGTAGAATACATATAAGGAGTAAACGATTTAAATTCAGCTGCACAAGTATCCACTTTTTTAAATACTGGTAATATTTTAAGAGCTGTTCTTTTTCGTCTTATAGCATCTTCAGATATTTTTGTAAGTTCAGATAATTTTTTATCAGAAAAACCGATTGATTTTATTCGATTAAACTCGTTAAAATCTTTGGGTAATCCCTTATTCTTAATCTTATTTTCATTATCAACAATTTCTTTAATTTGTTCTAAGAACCATGGATCAATCTTAGATAAAACAAATATTCTTTTTAAATTAATCTTTTTTCTAATCGCCTCAGCAACTAACAAAATTTTATTTGGAATACTTTCTTTAAGTTTCTTTTCAATTTGTTTTTTATTTAGATCAAATATTCTATCTAACCCTGAAAACCCAGTCTCAAGTGACACCAATGCTTTTTGAAGGGACTCTTTGAAATTTCTACCGATTGCCATTGCCTCACCAACTGACTTCATAGATGTACCTAACGTTGCTGGAGAAGTTGAAAATTTCTCAAATGTAAATCTTGGAATTTTTGTTACAACGTAATCTATACTAGGTTCAAACGAAGCAGGTGTTACTTTTGTAATTTCATTTTTTAATTCATCTAGCGTGTAACCAACTGCAAGTTTTGCAGCAACTTTTGCAATTGGAAAGCCGGTTGCTTTTGATGCAAGGGCAGATGAACGAGACACTCTTGGGTTCATTTCAATTACTACCATTCGTCCATTTTTTGGATTGATTGCAAATTGAACGTTTGAACCACCTGTCTCAACTCCAATTTTTCTAAGACATGCAATAGATGCATTTCTCATTACTTGATATTCTTTGTCTGTTAAAGTCAGGGCAGGTGCAACAGTAACAGAGTCTCCCGTATGTATTCCCATTGGATCAATATTTTCAATAGAGCAGATGATGATACAATTATCTTTTTTATCTCTTACAACTTCCATTTCAAATTCTTTCCAACCTTCCAAACATTCTTCAACTAATACTTGGCTCACAGGGGACTCGTGCAATCCACTTTTGATGATTTTTTGATATTCTTTTTCATTCTTAGCAATTCCACCTCCAAGACCTCCTAGAGTAAAAGCAGGTCTTATGATTGCGGGTAATCCAATCTTCTTTAAAACTTTTGATGCTTGATTAATGTTATTGACGATTTCAGATTTAGGTAGATCTAATCCAATATCAATCATGTTTTTTCTAAACTTCTTTCTATCTTCAGCGTTAGATATTGCTTTAGAGTTTGCACCGATTAGTTCTATTTTGTATTTTTTCAGAATTCCTTTTTTCTCAGCTTCCATTGCAATGTTAAGAGCTGTTTGACCACCCATTGTTGGAAGAATTGCATCTGGTTTTTCTTTTTTGAGAATTTTTTCTAAAACTTCTAAAGTAATAGGCTCTATATAAGTTTTATCTGCAACATCAGGATCAGTCATAATCGTTGCAGGATTTGAGTTGATTAATACAACTTTATAACCCTCATCTCGTAAAGCCTTACAAGCTTGCGTTCCTGAATAATCAAATTCGCAAGCTTGACCAATGATAATTGGACCTGCCCCGACAACTAATATTTTTTTAAGGTCTTTTCTTTTTGGCATTTTTTTTCATGTTGTTAATAAATTCTTGAAATAAATAAACACTGTCTTGTGGTCCTGGATTTGACTCTGGGTGATATTGAACTGAAAAAATAGGTTTGTTTTTCAATTTAATTCCCTCAATACTATTATCAAATAGAGATTTATGAGTAACTTCAATATTTTTTGGAAAATTTTCTTTGATGACTTCAAAGCCATGATTTTGACTAGTGATTTCTACATTATCATGAACTAAATTTTTAACTGGATGATTTGCTCCTCTATGACCTAATTTCATTTTTTTTGTTTTAGCTCCAAGTGCAAGTGCAAGGATTTGATGACCCAAACAAATACCAAATATTGGTAAATTTTTTTTAATTAAATCTTTAATTATATTAATTGCGTATTTTCCAGTTGCCGCTGGATCTCCTGGACCATTAGATAAAAAAATACCATTTGGTTTAAGAGCTAAAATTTTATCAGTTGGTGTTTTGCAAGAAACAACAGTTACTTTACAATTAAAGTCTGAGAAATATCTTAAAATATTTTTCTTTATTCCATAATCGATGGCAACTACATGGAAAGATTTTTTATTATTTTTTTTGTAACCTGTTTCTTTTTTCCAAGTTTTAAGACCTTTCCAAATATAATTTTTTGGTGTTGTAACTTTTTCTGCAAGATCAAGATTTTTTAACCCACTCCATTTAATTGTTGAGTTAGTTAATTTACTGATATTAAATTTACCATTTTTAGAAAAAGCAATAGTTCCTTTTGGAGCACCTTTGTCTCTAATGAAATTAGTTAAACTTCTTGTATCCAATCCTGTAATACCAACTATATTATTTTTTTTAAGCCAGGCATCTAAATGAAGAAACGATCTGTAATTTGATGGTGATGTTATTTCTGAGTTAAATATAACTCCTTTAGTCCATATCTTATCTGACTCGTAGTCTTCTTTATTTGTTCCAACATTTCCGATATGAGGAAATGTAAAGTTTATAATTTGTCCTGCATATGATGGATCAGATATAATTTCTTGGTATCCTGTTAATGATGTATTAAAACAAACTTCTCCTGTAGCTTCTCCTTGATAACCAATTCCAATTCCTCTAAAAATCTTCTTATTTTCAAGAACTAAGACGCCTGTATTAATTTGTGAATTTTTTGAGTTAGTTTTTTTTGCTTTTTTGATCAATTACAACTCTTGAGTTAAAGGTTAATACAATAATTGCACCATTATCGCAACAGACATGTATTATAAAATTGTAAAAAAACAATTTTTCTTTTGAAGAATTTATTCTTTGCAGTAAATTAAAAAATTATGTCATTAAAAGAAACTATCGAAACCGATTATAAAAATGCTTTAAAAGCTAAAGATAAAACTAAAATATCAACCTATAGGTTAATATTATCATCTATTAAGGATTTGGATATTTTAAATAGATCTGGACCTAACAAAAAAGATACAAACGATGAGGATATCAAAAAACTTATAAAAAAAATGGTTAAGCAAAGAGCCGAATCAATTGATATTTATAAAAAGAATAACAGAACAGATCTTTTGGAGATTGAGCAAAATGAATATAATATTTTAACAAGTTTTTTGCCCAAACAACTTGGTGAAGAAGAAACTAAGAAAATATGTGCAGAGATAATTTCAAAACTTGGGGCAAGTTCAGTTAAAGATATGGGAAAAGTAATGGGCGAATTAAAAAAGCTTCATGCTGATGAAATTGATTTTGCAAAAGCAGGACCTCTTATCAAGGAATTATTAAATAGTTAATGAAGTACCCAAAAGAATATCTTGACGAAATCAAAACAAGATTAAAAGTTTCAACAGTTGTATCAAAGTCTGTTGCACTTAAGAAAAGAGGCAAAGAGTATGTTGGCTTGTCTCCTTTTAAAACAGAGAAAACTCCATCTTTTACTGTAAATGATGAGAAAGAATTTTATCATTGTTTCGCAACATCTGAGCATGGCAATATTTTTGATTTTGTGATGAAAACTCAAAATTTTAAATTTGGAGAAGCAGTCAAGCACTTAGCTCAACTAGCAGGCATGCAAACTTACACGTTTTCAAAACAAGATGAAGAAAGAGAAAAAAAATGGAAAGAATATTTGTCTCTCTACAGTCAGTATGTTGATTTTTATCACGATGAATTATTAAAAAATGAAACCTACTCTGATGCTAGAGACTATTTAAAAAATAGATCTTTGGGCAAAGAAGAAGTGAAAAAATTTAAGATAGGTTATATAGAAAAAAATCCTAATTTTTTTGATAAAATAAAAAATAATTTTAGCGAACAAGCGTTAGTCGAAAGTGGCTTATTTTATTTAGATGAAAAAAAGAAAATTTATGTAGAAAGATTTCGAGGCCGATTAATTTTTCCAATTAATAATATTTCTGGCCAACCATTTGCATTAGGTGGCAGAATAATTGAAAAATTAGATTATTTAGCAAAGTATATTAATTCACCCGAAACACCTTTTTTCAAAAAAGGTTCAAATTTATATAATTTAGATTTAGCAAGAAAACTTTCAAATAAAATTGATCATATTTATCTTGTTGAGGGCTATATGGATGTAGTGAGTTTAAGTAAAAATGGAATTGAAAATGTTGTAGCAAATCTAGGAACTTCATTGACAGACAAACAAATATTAATTTTGAATCAATTTTTTGATGATATCATTATTTGTTTTGATGGAGATGAAAGTGGTTACAAGGCAGCATTAAGAGCAGCAGAAAATTCAATTAAAGAACTTAAACCCGAAAAACAAATTTCTTTCTTATTTTTACCAGATGGAGAAGATCCAGATAGCTATGCTAATAAAAATGGTAAGCAAAATTTTATTGATTTTACAAAACAAAGTAAGATTTCAATTCATCAATTTATATTTAATCATTATAAAAGCCAAACCAGTAACGATCCATCATCTATGGCAATATTTGAAAAAAAATTAAGATCAGTTGCAGCTACGATTAAAGATGATTATATCAAAAAATATGTTTTAGAATTTTTCTTAGAAAAAATCTCGTCATTAACACCTCATAGCAATGTAGGAAAAAAACAGTTTTATGTAAAAAAAGTTAAATCGTTAGACTCTACAAAAAAACATTTCAATGAAAGTAAATTAATAAGTGGGGTTGAAATTAAAGAATTTTCATTACTGTATTTAATAATGAATAATCTAGATATTATTCAAGAAAACATTCATTTAATTGAGGATATTAAATTGTTTAGTGCTGAAAATAAAATAATTTTTGAGTCTCTTTTATCAAAATTAAAAAGTGGAGAAAAATTAACCTTGGAAAATCTTTCACTGGACACACAAATTATAGAAAAAATTTTTAAATTTGCTTCAATCAAACATATCTTGAATAATAATAAAGATGATCAAAATAAGATGTTTGAATTATTAGATGAAATTTCTAAGGATCTAAAAAACTATGATTTGGAGTTTAGAATAGAACAGCTAGAGTCGAAATTTTCAAAAGATTTGAGTGAAAGTACCTTTGACGAAATAAGAGAGCTAAAAAAACAAAAAAATATCAATTAAAACACTTAAAAAATACATGGATTTTTTCAAAATTGAGCTTATATAAGTCTTTTCAAATATATAATTGTGGAACGAATAATTACAAAATCATTTGCTAGACTAATGGGTCGAGGAACCCACAGAGGTTTTATAACCTTTGAAGAATTAAATAAATCATTAGGCAAAAGAAATCTATCAAATGAAAATTTAGAGCAAGCGTTCATGCATATGCTTGATGAAAATGTAGCTCTTGTAGAAAAAAAATCAGATTTTAAAGTTTTAAGAAAAAAAGAAAACACAACAAAAGAAGAAGGCAAAACTATTGAAAAAAGTGATGACCCAATAAGAATGTACCTAAGAGAAATGGGTGGTGTCGAACTTTTGTCTCGAGAGGGTGAAATTGCAATTGCAAAAAGAATAGAAGCGGGAAAAGACGTAATGTTAATTGCATTAGCTCAAAGCCCAATCACAGCACAACAGTTTTCAGACTGGGATGAAAAATTTCAAAAAGATGAAATTTTAGTAAGAGAGATTATCGATATAGATACAAATTATATGGAGGATGAAAATACTGGTCCAAGTGCCAAACAGAGAAATTCAGGAGAGACAGACAAAAATGAAGATAGCACAGTAGATGATGATGAATTTAATCCAACACTTGCAGCGATGGAAAGTGAAATTAAACCTAAAGTTTTAAAAACAGTTAATACTTTAACCAAAGAATATGCAAAATTGATCAAATACCAAAAAGAAAAACTAGATTGCATTTTAAATTCAATAAATTTTTCACCTGCTAAGGAAAAAGGGTATGAAAAAATTGTAAATGATATTTTAGAAAATATTAAATCACTTCAATTATCGCCATCTGTATTAGAGGAATTGGTTCAAAAACATTATGTTGAAAATAAAAAGATCATTTCACTTGAAGGAAAACTTTTAAGACTAGCAATGGATCAAAAAATTCCAAGAAATGAATTCATTAAGTTTTATATAGGCAATGAAATTAATCCAAATCTTAAAAAATTTCTTGATACTAATCTTATGTGGAAAAAGTTTTTTCTAAAAAATAAAGATGAATTCAAAGATATAAGAGAAAGATTAATTGAAACAAGTCACAAACTTGGAATTTCTGTCACAGATTATAAAAAATTAGTCAGTAGAGTTCAGAAAGGAGAAAAAGAATCTAGAATAGCAAAAAAAGAAATGGTTGAAGCAAACTTAAGACTGGTTATTTCTATTGCTAAGAAATACACGAACAGAGGACTTCAATTTCTAGATCTTATTCAAGAAGGAAACATTGGTCTCATGAAGGCTGTTGATAAATTTGAATATAGAAGGGGATATAAATTTTCAACATATGCAACATGGTGGATAAGACAAGCAATTACAAGATCTATTGCGGATCAAGCTCGAACAATAAGAATCCCAGTCCACATGATCGAAACAATTAATAAAATAGTAAGAACACAAAGACTAATTTTAAGTGAGTTTGGAAGAGAGGCAACCCCAGAAGAATTGGCAAAAAAATTAAGAATGCCTCTAGATAAAGTTAGAAAAGTTTTAAAAATTTCAAAAGAACCTGTTTCTCTAGAAAAACCTGTGGGAGATGAAGAAGATAGTAGTCTAGGAGATTTTATTGAAGATACAAAAGCATTAGCGCCTTTAGAACAAGCGATTAAATCTAATTTAAGTGAGGCTACTACTAAAATTTTATCAACATTAACTCCAAGAGAGGAAAGAGTTTTAAGAATGAGATTTGGTGTAGGCATGAATACGGACCATACTCTTGAAGAAGTAGGTCTTCAATTTTCTGTAACAAGAGAGCGAATTAGACAAATAGAAGCAAAAGCTTTAAGAAAATTAAAACACCCAAGCAGATCCAAACAATTAAAAAGTTTTTTAGAAAGTTAAAATTTAAGGGGACTGTAGCTCAATAGTAGAGTACTGCATTGACATTGCAGGGGTAGTTGGAGCGTAACCAACCAGTCCCACCATCAAATAAGATTTAATAAAAACTTAATAAGATTTTATATCTATTTTATAAATAATAAAATAATTTGCCTATCAAACTAAAATTCTCTATAAAAAATACAAATAGATGAATGAAAACAGATTTTACAATTTTAAAAAAACTATTACTAATAAAGAGTACGGAAAATACTGGACAGCAGCAAAAAAAACTTTTGATATAGATTTCAAGAATAATAGCTTTGTTAACAAAGGATCAAGAAATTATTTTCCTGAAATTTATGACCCAAAATTTGATGATAATGATCTTTTAGATGTTAATTTTGAAAACAATGAAGATAAAAAAATATTAAAGTTAGGAACTAAAAATTTGTGCTTGCTAAAAAAAAGCAAAAATAGAACCTTAATCTATGCACAAGATTATCTAAAATCAATTGACAGTTGTTTAAAAGAAAAAGATATTGTTTGTGAAGTAGGATCAGGAAGTGGATTATTATCTGCTCTTATAAATGAGAAAAAAAAAACAACAAATATTTTGATTGATATACCAGACGTATTATTAACAGCGATATCTCTAATCTTTACGTTGTTTCCAAATAAAGTTTTTTTATTACCCAATGAAATTAAAGAACTTTCTCTACCAATAAATTTTAATCAATATGACTTTATATTTTTAACACCAGATATGACTCATTATGTACAAAACGAAAGTGTAAAACTTGGAATTAATACTCAGTCATTTATGGAAATGGATATGATAGAAGTTGATAATTATTTAAATTATTTTGAAAAAATAATTTTAGATAAAGGCTATTTTTTTTGCTCAAATAGGATTAGAAAAAGACACTATTTTTTTGAATACAAATTTTATTTATTGAAAAATTTTAAAAAAGTTTTTCTGAAAAAAAATCAATTTTTTTATTCAAGTCCCAATCTTTCTTCTATGCTAGATTTTCTTTTAAAGAAAGATATGAACTTAAATAAAAAATCTATTAATTTTAGTTTTTTTGAAAAAATTATTATACTTAGTAAATTTAAGCCAAAAGAATTTTTAAGATGGTTGATATGGGATTTTCAAAGATTGTTTAAAAAAATCAACACTATGAATAATATTTTTTCTTAATTATATGAAAATTAAAGAAAACCTAAAATATATCTCATTTATTACGATAATATTTTCATTGCCATTTTTAGATTTCTTAAAAAACAATATTTTAGAAATAGACTTAATTTTAGGAAAAAGTTTTTATTTTTTAATATTCGCGGTCTTTCTTTTGCTTTTGCTTTTAGCATGCATCATAAATCTTTTATTTAAAAGTAAAGATTTTGTAAAAACTTTCTTGATTATAGTAATTATCTACTGGTTTGCATTTAAGCATAATTTCTTAAATTTAATTATTAAGGATATTTTTAATCAATTTTTACTAAATATGGTTGAATATAGCTCTGAAATTAGCTTATTGATATTAATTATTTCAATAATTTATACTTCAACATTAATTTATAAAAATAATTCTTTTTTTAAAAAATTTATTTTTATCTTTTTTTATCTATCATTTTTTGTTTCATTAATTCAGATATTTAGTTTTGATCAAAAATTAAATATTAGCAAATTAGATAAAGTAGATTTTATAAATTTCAAAGACAAATTGGATAATAATAAAGAAAATATATATTTTTTTATACTTGATGGAATGCAACCAATTAAAGAATTTGAAAAACACTATAAATTAAGTGCAAATAATTTTTTAGAATATACGAAAAATCAAAACTTTAACTACATTCATGACACATCCAATATTTATGATAATACCACCCACAGTTTATCAGCTCTTTTTTATCTGGACGAGATTTTTGATGAAACTGGAAAATTGAAAGCAAAATCTGAAGTATTGTATCCCACACTTTTAAGAAAAAATAATAAACCAGATTTATTAAAAAATTTAGATAATTTGGGATATGATTTTAAATGGATTGGCAATTTTTTTGCTTATTGCCCAAAATTTAATTTAAGATATTGTTTAAATAAAAACACTAATACGATAATTGATCCCTATTTATATATAAATTTTTTTAGACAAAGTCCTTTATTACAAACTATTTGGAGCTTTGGTCTTATTTTTAATTTTGATTTTAATAAATATATTTATTTTGATGTAAATAATGGAATGGGACGATTAACAAAATACTTAAAAGAAAATCCAAAAAGCAATAAACCTACATTCTATTTTGTTCATCACATGTCACCTCATTGGCCATATATAACTAATGATGACTGTTCTTATAAAAATTATTCTGGTAATAAAAATTTAACAGGTTACAAATCTGCATATCTGTGTACACTCAAAAAAATTAAAGAGACAATTGAATTTCTCAATAAATCCGACCCTAATTCAATAGTCGTATTTCAAAGTGACCATAACTGGGTAATGTCGAAGAATAAACAAGAAAAAAAAATGATTTTTAATTTAATTAAGATTAGTGATGATTGTAGAGTAGCAAGTAATATTAATTTTAATAATGTAAACGCTTTAAGATTAATACTTTCTTGCATAACAGGAAGTTCTCTTGATTATATTAATAAATAGTTTGTCAACTTTAGATGTAATAAAGAATATGATTTTTTGGAAAGTCTAAAAAATTATTCAAAGTATTAATTCATCAAATATAACTTGCCTAAATAACAAAGCCGTTGTAGAACCTTACTAATTGAGTAGGGCCTGTAGCTCAGTTGGTTAGAGCAGTACACTCATAATGTATTGGTCCCAGGTTCGAGTCCTGGCGGGCCCACCAAATTCAGTAAAATCAATGTTTAGAAATTTTAGATTTTAAAATAAATAAAAAACTTAATCTATGAATTTTATTAAAGTTTTAAAGAGAGCTTCTATATCTCCATTATTGCCTTGAATTATAGAAGAGAATT
>CALSWN010000039.1 GCA_943841085.1 uncultured Candidatus Pelagibacter sp.
CAGAAAATATACCGCCATAACATGGCAAGGGTGAAAAGGTGTGGTAAGAGCGCACCGGTTCTATTGGTAACAATGAACGCTGGAAAACCCCACTGGGAGCAAGACTAAGTAGAGATGACATTGTTGTAAAACTAAAAGCCGTCTTTGGCTAGTCATCAGGGTTAGTTGCTTGAGCTCAAGAGTGATCTTGAGCCTAGAGAAATGATAAGTTTAAATGACAGAACCCGGCTTATAGTTTATCTAGCAAACTTATCCACACCAGATATTTAGAAATTTTAGATGTTCTTCTTTTGATTCACAATTGAGTCAGTTCTGTTCTTATTTTTCATTCTAAAAGTGTATATCTAAGTCATTAAAATATTGAAATGTTTATTGGTATTGCTACTAAGAAAGTAACTTAATCCTTAAAAATCAGTCAAAAATGAGTATATTGACTCTATTTCAAAAAACCCATACTATCCCATATATTCCCAAATAGGAATTTATGAAATATAAAAAATATGTTTTTATCAACTTACGAAAACAGGATAGACAAAAAAGGAAGAGTGTCAGTGCCAGCTAGCTTTAGATCACATATATCAAACCTTGGTTTTAATGGAGTTATTTGCTACCCTTCATTCAATAATCAATCAATTGAGGCATGTTCACAAGAAAGAATTGAAAAACTTTCAACAAGTATAGATTCACTAAATCCATTTGAAGAAAAAAGAGATTTTTTTGCAACATCAATTTTATCTGAAAGTATTAACTTGCAATTTGACAGTGAAGGAAGAATTTCACTATCTACAAAATTATTAAAACATGCAAAAATCAAAAATAGCATGTTATTTGTTGGTCAGGGTCAAACGTTTCAAATATGGGAACCAACAGCATTTGAAAAATTTAAGGTAAACGCTAAAAAAAAAGCAAATATAAATCGAGCGAGCCTTAAATGGGAAAAACATTTTAATAACACTGAGGGGAAATAAAATGACTATTAACTTTAAAACACCAGATATAAAAGAACTGCAACCACGACTATTAGTATTAGGAGTTGGAGGAGCAGGAGGAAACGCAATTAATGAAATGATTGACAATGGATTACACGGAGTAGAATTCGTTGCAGTTAATACAGACGCACAAGATTTAAAACATAGTAAAGCAAAAGCAAAAATTCAAATTGGATTAAATCTTACAAAAGGTTTAGGGGCAGGTGCAAAAATTGATATTGGCCAAGCTGCAGCGGACGAGTCTTTAAATGAAATTATAAATACTTTGCAGGGTGCAAATATGGTTTTTATTGCTGCTGGAATGGGAGGTGGGACAGGTACTGGTGCTGCGCATGTTATTGCACGAGCTGCTAAAGAATTAAATATTTTAACAGTCGGAGTTGTTACTCTTCCTTTTTTATACGAAGGACCTTCAAGAATGAGAAGAGCTCATCAAGGACTTGAAGAATTAAGAAAACATGTAGATACAATTATTGTGATTCCAAATCAAAATCTTTTTAAAATAGCAAATGAACAAACTACATTTAAAGAGTCATTCAATCTTTCAAACAATGTTCTAATGCATGGTGTTCAAAGTGTTACTGATTTAATGGTAAGACCAGGAATTATCAATTTAGATTTTGCAGACGTCGAAACTGTAATGGCATCAATGGGTAAAGCTATGATGGGAACAGGAGAGGCTGAAGGTGAGGGTAGAGCAATCAAGGCTGCTGAAATGGCAATTAGTAATCCATTGATAGATGATTATACTTTAAAAGGAGCAAAAGGTTTATTAGTTAATATTACTGGTGGAGATGATCTTAAATTATTTGAAGTTGATGAAGTAGTTAACAAGATAAGAGCAGAAGTTGACTCAGAAGCAGAGGTAATAATTGGCGCAATAACTGATCATACTCTTGATGGAAAAATAAGAGTATCAATAGTTGCAACTTCACTGGATGGACAACAACCAGAAGCAAAATCAGTAATTAATATGGTTCATAGAATACAAAATAGAAATACAGGATATTCTGATTTTGTAACAAATGGGTCTGCGCAGTCATTCAACTTTTCTACTCCAACAACACATGGAGCAAATGCACTAAAACTTGAAAATGAGGTCGTTGAAAATACCGCACAAACTAATACTTCAGAAAATAGTGTTAATGATCTAAACAAACAATATAATGAGGAGTTGTTAAGTGCTCAAGAGTCATCAGTTGAGAGTATTGTTGAAAATGACCAGGTAAGTGATTATGAACAATCATTTTCAGAAGAAGTATTAAGAGAGGTTGAAGAACAAAAAATTTCTAATGGACTAGAAAATTTTGGTGTTGAAGAAAATGCACCAGATTTATTCAGCTCTCATAACGATGCACAAGAATCTGAAAATTTATTATCGGATGAGTCTGAAGATATCTCTGATGATGATGATTTAGAAATTCCAGCATTTTTAAGAAGACAAAAAGATTAATGGTCTTCAAAAAAATAAATGATAGCCACCATAATATCGGATGTTAAAAAACACTATCCGGTATTGCTAAATGAATTAGTTAGCATTATTACCCCTCAATATGGTGGCACATTTATTGACTGTACGTTTGGTCAAGGTGGATATACAAAAAAGATTTTAGATTTTAAAGAAACAAAAGTCATAGGAATAGACCGGGATATTGAAAGTTCAAAAAGAGCTGAAGAAATTGAAAAAAAGTTTAAAGATAGATTTATATTTAAGAATATTAAATTTAGCCAAATCAACAATCTTAAATTAAAGAATGTAAATGTTAAGGGGGTAATTTTTGATCTGGGTTATTCTTATACACAAATAAAAGATCCTAAAAAAGGGTTATCATTTGAGTCTGTTGGGGATCTAAATATGAAACTAGGACTTAATAACTTTTCAGCAAAAAATGTCATTAATTCTTTAGAAGAAAAAGAATTAGAACAAATATTTAAATATTTTGGAGAAGAAAAAGAAAGTAAAAGAATTGCACATAACATTGTTCAGGATAGAAAACTACACAAAATAACAACAGAAGAATTAGTAAGAATTATAGAATCATCAAAAAGAAAAAAAAATTATAAAACTCATAGTGCAACAAAAGTTTTCCAAGCATTAAGAATATTTGTTAATAAAGAGATCAGTGAATTAATAAATGGACTCATCAACGCTACAAAAGTGATTAAGAAAGATGGAATAATTGCAGTAGTTACTTTTCATTCACTTGAAGATAGAATTGTTAAATATTTCTTTAAAAGTTTGTCAGAAAATAAGAGCATTTCAAGATATATGCCAAAGAATAATGAAAAAATTAATATATTAAAATTAATTAATAAAAAACCCATCATTCCATCAAAAAAAGAAATTTATGAAAATCCTCCCTCTAGATCAGCAAAATTAAGATATGCAATTAAACAAGAAAATTGTTACGAATTTGAAACTGATATTTTTGATAAATTTAAAGATTTAATAGAAATTGAAAATTTTTCAAAAAAATTATGAAACAAATTCTTTTAATTTCTATCTTAATATTAATACTACTTACGTCATTGGTTAAAAACTCAACAAAAGAAATCGAAGATAAAATTTTTACAAAAAGAGAAAACACTAGGCTATTAAGTACTGAACTTGGAAATGTTATGTTGGAGTATAATTATCTGAGCTCACCAGAAAGATTAATGAAATACAAATTAGAATATTTTGAAAATAAACTAATAAAAAAAGAAATATCGAAAATCAAAAAGATAACTATCGAAAATAATAACTTAAGAATTACTAATTTTTTAGGAAACTAAATATTGATGAATAATCAAAATAAAGAAAAGATAGTTCTTGAGGATTATGAAAGTGAATTTTTATATAAAAAAAATAAAACAAATTTAAATATTGAATTTAATAGGATTGCCTTTATTTTTTTTGTTTTTTTTGTGATTTCGATAATTTATTCAATTCAACTTTTGCACCTTGGATCATTAAGCTCGAATTTTAAAAAAACAAAACCTCATATAAATAAAAAAAATTATAGAGCAGATATAATTGATAAAAATGGTAATTACTTAGTTAAAACTGTAAGCTCTATTGACATTGGAATTAATCCAACTGAAATTATTGATAAAAAAAAATTATTAATTAACTTACAATTGATATTTCCCAATAAAGATTATTCAGAAATAAGAAAAAAAATTAATAAAAGAAAATTTTTTAAGTTTGAAAAAAAAATATCAGAAGAAAACTATGAAAAAATAATGTCTCTTGGAGACAAATCAATCAAACCTAAAGAGACATTGACTAGACTTTATCCACAAAAAAATCTCTTTAGTCATATAATTGGACAAATAGATGATGAAAATAATGGAATATCAGGAATTGAAAAATCATTTGATAAAGAATTAAAAAAAATAAAAGAACCTTTGAGGTTAACTGTAGACACAGACATACAATTTTTAATAAGGGAAGAATTAATAAAGTTTCAATCTATTTTTAAAAGTAAAGGAAGCGCAGCGATATTGATGAATGTGAACGATGGGGAGGTTATATCAATGGTTTCATACCCAGATTTTAATCTAAACAAAAGACAAAAAATAGAGGACGAAAATTACATTAATAGAGCCACAAAAGGAGTGTACGAACTCGGTTCTGTTTTTAAAACCTTTACTATTGCTGCAGGTTTAGATGCTGGATTGATAGAACCTGATACAAAATTTTTAAATTTAGATAAAAAGTTAAATTGTGGAAAAAATACTATAACTGAATACGACAATAAAATTCTATCTGATTTAACGGTGGAGGAAATTTTAATTAAATCGGGAAATATTGGATCTGTTAAAATCGCACAAATGTTAGAAATAGAGGGATTAAAATCTTTTTTAGAAAAAATTGGAGTTTTGTATAAAATTGGTTTTGATATAGAAGAAGTTGGTCAACC
>CALSWN010000040.1 GCA_943841085.1 uncultured Candidatus Pelagibacter sp.
AAGTAAGTTGTGTGTTTTCTGAACCACAATTTAACCCTGCTATAATCAATGCAGTAGCAAAAGATATGAATATCAACACGGGTATTTTAGATCCATTGGGAGCAACCCTTAATCCAGGTAAGGATTTGTATTTTGATTTAATTGGCAACATGTCAAAATCTTTCAAAGGCTGTTAATTTAAAATTGATCTTTGATCATAAATAATATTTAATAAAGGGATGAGTACAGTATCCCTTTCGTTAGATGAAATTTTCGATTTAGCTAAAAAAACACTTTTGGCTAATGGATGTGATGATGAAACAGCATCCATATTATCAGATTTAATTAGAAATGCTGAACGTGATGGTTCATTATCTCATGGTTTATTTAGATTGCCTGCTTATGTAAGTGGTTTAAAGAGCGGTAAAATAAATGGCAAAGGTAAACCTGAAGTTCAAAAAGTTTCAACATCAGTGATTAAAGTTCAAGGTAACAATTGCTTAGCACCAGTTGTTTTAAATAAAGGGTTACCTGTATTAGCAAAAGCTGCAAAAGAAAATGGTGTTGCTGTGTTAGCTATCAATAATTCACATCATATGGCTGCTATGTGGCCTGAAACTGAAAAGTTAGCAGAAGAGGGCTTAGTTGCTTTCGCTTGCACTTCATACAAACCTGCTGTTGCTCCTGCTGGTGCAATCAAACCTTTATTTGGAACTAACCCAATTTCGTTTGCGTGGCCTAGGCCTGGAAAAACTCCTGTAGTATATGACATGGCAACAGCCTCTATGGCGATGGGTGAAGTACAAGTTGCTAAAAGAGAAGGGCATAAAGTTCCACTTGGTACAGGACTAACTAAAGATGGAAAAGAAACAACAGATCCAGGTGAAATAGCTGATGGAGGTGTATTATTACCTTTTGGTGGATACAAGGGTTCTGCGATTGCAATGATGGTAGAATTAATGGCTGGTGCTTTAGTTGGAGATAATTTTAGTTATGAAACAGCTGCTAAAGATAATAATGATGGTGGTCCACCAAGTGGAGGTGAATTTATCTTAGCAATTTCACCAGATAAAACTGCTGGAACCAGTTGGCAAAAACATTCTGAAGAATTTTTTGAAAAAATGAAATCAATGGGTGAAGTTAGATTACCTGGCGAAAGAAGACACAAAAACAGACAAGATAAAGGTCCAAGAAATATTAACGCAGAGTTAGTAAATAAAATTAAATCTTTAAGCTAATTCAATTTCAATAGGTGTATGATCTGAGGGTTTTTCTTTTCCCCTAGGATCTTTATTAATATTAACATTCTTAACAATGTTTAATAACGAATTAGATACTAAAAAATGATCAATTCTCATACCATTGTTCTTTTGCCATGCACCTCTCATATAATCCCAGAACGTATAACCTTCTTTATCGCCATGTATATGTCTATAAGCATCATGAAAACCTAAATTAATCATTTCTCTAAATTTTTTTCTAATTTCAAGACGGTACAAAGCATCATCTTCAAAACTTTTTACATTATAAACATCTTCAGCTGAAGGAATTATATTAAAATCTCCACCTAGAATAATGTTATCATTTTTTTTTGAAAGAGTTTTTAATTGTTTAATCAAGCTATCCAACCAATTTTTTTTGTATGTATATTTGTCTGTATCAACTGGATTACCATTAGGCGTATAGATATTTATAATCTGAATAGTCTTTTTTTTATGTTTAATTTCCGCAGAAATAATTCTTGATTGTTTTAATTTATCTTTAATTAAATCAGTTCTAATGTTTTCTAATTTATGTTTGGAAATTATCGCAACACCATTATAACTCTTTTGACCAAACACATGACTTTCATAATCTAATGCTGAAAAATCATCATAAGGAAAAGTTTCATCTTGAGTTTTTATCTCTTGCATCATCACAACATCTGGAGAAAACTTTTTTAAATATTCTTTTATATTATCAATACGAGCTCTAACAGAATTAACATTCCAAGATGTAATGATCATTATATTGAAAAAGAAACACCACAACCACAGGAAGATTTACTTTGTGGGTTGGAAATTTTGAATTGATCACCTATTAACTCTGAAACAAAGTCCACCTCAGACCCTTTTAGTAAATCGGCAGAAGTTTTATCTATAAGTATATTCTCATGCTGTAAATCATCTGCTCCTAATTTCTTATCAAATGTAAATTCATATTGAAAACCAGAACATCCACCACCTTTGATAGCGATTCTAAAAAAAGACCCATGATCTTTTTTTGACAACAAATTATTAATCTGTTTTATAGCTTTATCTGTAAATTTAATTTCTTTAATCATTTTTCAACACTGATAGAACTAATATAGTATCAATTTATTGAATTTAAAGTATGAAAAATTACTCAAAACTTGGATTATTTAAAAGCAAAGGACGGATTTTTAAAGAACCTAACTCACTTTATAGATCACCATTTCAACGTGATAGAGATAGGATAATTCATAGCGCATCATTCAGAAGATTAAAGCATAAAACACAAGTTTTTGTAAATACAGAAGGTGACCACTATAGAACCAGAATTACGCATTCTATTGAGGTTGCTCAAATCGCAAGATCTATTGCTAAGCACTTAAATTTAAATGATGATCTTGCAGAAACTCTAAGTTTGGCTCATGATTTAGGCCACACACCTTTTGGACACGCAGGAGAAGACTCATTAAATGAATGTATGTCAAATTATGGTGGCTTTGACCACAACCTCCAAACACTAAGAATTGTAATGTTTCTTGAAAACAAATATCTTAAATTCAGAGGTTTAAATCTTACAATTGAAACAATTGATGGATTGTTAAAACACAATGGACCTATTTCAGATCTTTCATTAGTAAAAGAATTAATTGGGCTAAACTATTTAAACAATAAAATAAAATTTAAACAATCAGCTTCATTGGAGGCGCAAATATCCGCAATTTCTGATGATATTGCTTATAATAATCATGATATTCAAGATGGAATAAGAGCAAAAATGATTAGTTTAGATGAATTAATAGAAATCAATTTTTTTAAAGATATTTATAATTTTCATAAAAAAAATATAAAAACAAATAATAAGGAAATTTTGATATATCAGATAATAAGAGACTCTATTGATCTTATGGTGAAAGATTTAATTAAAAATACAATTGATAATTTAAAAACGAATAAGGTAAAATCTGTAAAAGATGTATTTGAAATAAAAAAACCAATTGTGATTTTTTCAGAAAAATTTATTGATATAGAAAAAGAAATTCGATTTTTTTTGAGATCCAAAATGTATAATAATAATAAAGTTTTAATAAAAAATAATAATGGAAAAAAAATTATAAAGGACCTTTTTAATAGTATTAAAAAAAATCCTAGAAAATTTTTAACAAAAGAACAACTGAAAAAAAACAAATATAGAGCAATTGCAGATTTTATTTCCGGTATGACAGATAGATTTGCAATTAAATTACATAAGAATATATAATGAATATTTTTGATTTATACTTAGATAAAATTATAAGTTTAGTTAAAACTTTAAGTAAAGATGACTTAATTAAATTGCCAGATAATTTAGATGGAATAAATGTTGATATACCACCTTCAAATTTTAATTGTGATATTTCGACAAATGTTTCAATGGTATTGTCTAAAATAAATAAAAAATCACCAATAGATATAGCAGATCAGTTAATAAAAGTTATTAAAAGCAATGATTCAGATATAGAGAGGATCTCGGTAGCTAAGCCTGGCTTTATAAATATTAAATTTAATTCTAAATATTGGAATAATTTTATTAAAGAAGTTAATTCTAACTATAAAAATTTTGGTGTAAATTCAAAAGAAAAAAAACAAAAATATTTAATAGAATTTGTTTCAGCAAATCCAACTGGTCCTTTACATGTTGGTCATTGTAGAGGTGCTATATTAGGTGATGTAATTTCAAATATACTTATTTTCAATAAACATAATGTTTCAAAAGAATATTATGTAAATGATTATGGTAACCAAATTATTAATTTTACAAAATCTGTTTTTTTAAGAATTAGAGAAAAATTAAATAATGAAAAATTCCCCACAGAAAATACTGATTTATATCCAGGTGATTATCTAATCGATATTGCTAATAATATTATCCAAAACAATAAAAAGATAAATTTTGAAAATTTTGATGCAATTTCAAAAGATCTCACGATTTTAGCCGTAGCAGAGTCGTTAAAATTAATTAAAAAAAACTTACAATCTTTAGGTATTGTTCATGACAAATTTATTAGTGAAACACAACTTGTTAAGAACAATGAAGTAGAAAAGGTTATTGATTATTTAAAGAAAAAAAAACTAGTGTATGAAGGTAAAATACAAGCACCCAAAAAAGAAGATGAAACTAAGTGGATAGAAAGAAAGCAGCTTTTATTTAAATCAACAAACTATGGAGATGATAAAGATAGAGCTCTGCAAAAAAATGATATGTCTTGGACCTATTTTGCAAGTGACGTTGCTTACCATAACAATAAACTCAATAGAAATTTTGATAAATTAATTAATATACTTGGTGCAGACCATGCTGGATATATAAAAAGAATTACTTCTGTAGTAGAGGCTTTATCAAATAAAAAAAATAAAATTATTTGTAAAGTTAGTCAGCTTGTAAAGCTAGTTAAAGATGGAAAACCTTTTAAGATGTCTAAAAGAAAAGGAGACTATATTACAGTTGAGGATTTAATTACTGAAGTAGGTAAAGATGCCACTAGGTTTATAATGTTAAATAGAAGTAGTGATGTTGAATTAGATTTTGATTTTACAAAAGTTAAAGAAAAATCAAAAGATAACCCACTTTACTATGTTCAGTATTGCTATGCCAGAATATCGTCTGTATTTAGACATGTAGAATTAGATATCAATAAAGATTTGAATGTTAAAAAATATAATTTTAAATATAGTGATGCTGAAATTAAAATTTTGAAAAAAATTTCAGAATGGCCAAAATGTATTGAAGTAGCAAGTTTAAGATTAGAGCCGCATAGAATACCCATTTATTTATATGAACTTTCATCAGAATTTCATTCATATTGGAATTTAGGGAAAGATGATGAAAGCAAAAGATTTATTAATGATAAAAGAAAAATTTCAGACGACAAGCTGGTATTTTTGAAAATTATATCAAATGTAATTAAATCTGGAATGAATATTGTAGGAGTTGACACTCCAGAAAAAATGTAATGTTGAAAGAATTAAAATATTTATTATTTATCTTAACTATTGCTTTATTTATTTTTCTAATTTTACAATATTATTTTTCAGATGATAATAAAAAAAAATCATTTAGAGCTTTTGAACAAAATGATAAAAAGATAATAGTTTACTCAAAAAAATTAATGTTATTGGAAAATGACACAAATGATATTATTGAATATGTTGAAAAAACAATTGATAAAAACAAAAAAAATTACAATTTTTGGGAATTAATCAATGACAATCAATAAAAGACGTTCTTTTATAACTGGAATAAAATCAACTAAATTACACTCTAAAGAAAAAAAATTTTTGATTAAATATAAACCGTGGGGAATTATATTATTTTCACGAAATATTAAATCAATAAAACAAACAAAAAAACTAACAACTGAAATCAGACAAATTTTTAAAGATGAGAATTACCCTATATTAATCGATCAAGAAGGTGGTCGTGTAAATAGATTAAGTCCATTTTTTAATACTGATATATTTACTGGTGAATTTTTTGGAAAACTTTATAAAAAAGATTTTAAAAAATTTAAAGAATATTACAAAATCTTTATTAATCAAACTTCACAAATATTAAAATTGATTGGTGTAAATGTTAATACAGTTCCTGTTTTAGATATAAGAGTTAAAGGTGCAAATAAAATTATTGGAGACAGATCATTTTCAAATGATCCAAAGTTAGTTTCAAAAATTGGCGATATTTGTATTAAAAATTATCATTTAAACAATATTGGAACTGTTATTAAACATATTCCAGGACATGGTCTTGCAAAAGTTGACAGTCACAAGTCTACACCAATAGTTAAAGTAAAATTGAGTCATTTAAAAAAAAAAGACTTTTATGCATTTAAAAAAAAAAAAAGTTTTTTAGCTATGACAGCACATATCATCTTTAAAGATATAGACACTATTAACACAGTAACACATTCAAAAAAAATAATTCAACTTATAAGAAATGATATTAAGTTTCATAATATTTTAATGTCTGATGATATTTCTATGAAGGGATTAAAATATTCTACAAAAATAAATACACTTAAAGCTTTTGATGCAGGTTGTAATTTAGTCCTTCATTGCAATGGTAAATTTAATGAAATGTGTATTGTTGGCGAAAATTCCCCTCTTGTATCCAAATTTATTATTAAAAAAACATCACAATTTTATAAATTTATAAGATAATATTAGTTATGGAAAATTTAGATTCTTCAAACTTTAATGTAAATTTAAATAACTATCAGGGTCCTTTAGACATTTTATTAGATTTAGCTAAAGCTCAAAAAGTAGATCTTGAAAATATATCTATTACAAAGTTAGCTGATCAATTTCATGAATATATCACAAATGAAAAAGATTTGAATTTAGAGGCTGCTTCTGAATACTTATTAATGGCAACCTGGTTAACTTATTTAAAATCTAAACTTTTATTACCGAGTGATCCTGAGGAAGAGTTTAAAGTTTTAGAAGTTGCAGAAAAATTAAAATTACAACTAAAAAAATTAGAATTAATTCGTTTATTATCAGATCAAATGCTTAAAAGAAAAAGATTAGGTAGAGATATTTTCATGAGAGGTATTAAAGGTAATATAAGATCTATTCATAATGCAGAATATAAACTAACTCTTTATGAATTACTTAAGTCTTACTCATCAATAGTAATGAAAAAAGACTTTCACCGTATGAATATTCCAAAATTACCTGTTTTTACTACTGAAGATGGAATTAAAAGAATTAAAGAATTTTTTGGGAAATTAATGGAGTGGAAAAATATTGATGAATTAGTACCACAAACTTTTAAAAAAGGTTTACAAAATAAAAAAACGGGTAAAGCAGGAATTTTTGCGGGTTCACTAGAACTTGTTAAAGAAGGTAATATTAAGATAAAACAAAACAAATTATATGATGATATTTTTATTAAAGAAATTAAATGAATAAAAAAAAAGTAAAAACCAAAAAAAATAATATTGTTAATTTTCCCTCTAAATTAAATTCAGGTGATAGGGAAGTTGAAGCAATAGTTTTTGCTGCAGCAGAACCACTTGATATAGAGACAATAGAGACAAAAGTGTCAAAAAAAATTAATGTTTTAAAAACTTTAGAGAAACTTCAAAATGAATACTCCACAAGAGGTATTAATTTGATTTGTATATCAAAAAAATGGTCTTTCAGAACTTCTGATAATTTGTCAAATTTAATGTCAAAAGAAAAAAATGTTGAAAAAAAATTATCACGGGCCGCAATTGAAACTCTAGCTATTATTGTTTATCATCAACCTGTTACTAGAGCAGAAATAGAAGAAATAAGAGGAGTTGCATTTGGAACTAATACACTTGAAATACTTATGGAATTAAACTGGGTAAAACCTCATGGAAGAAAAGAAGTTCCAGGTAAACCCATCCAGTATGCTACTACTGATAATTTTTTAAGTCATTTTAGTTTACAAAAGTTATCCGATTTACCAACAGTAGATGAGCTAGGTTCAGCAGGTCTGATTGACAGTTCAAGTATTGATGACTCAATATTTGGTACTGGTAAGTTTTATAAAGAAAAACAAGTTGAAAAAAAAGAAAACATTTACGAAAATATTGATGAAATGTTAAGCGGAACATTAAACAAAGATGAAGATTAGTAAAAAGTTTCTTTAAAATTCAATTTAAAAGTTGTATAAAATGATATGAGTATTGGAATTTGGCAAATAGCTATTGTTGTAATTTTAGTTGTTTTATTATTCGGTAGAGGAAAAATATCCAGTTTAATGGGTGACGTAGCCAAAGGTATCAAAAGTTTTAAAAAAGGTATGGCGTCTGATGTTACCGATGAAACTGAAACAAAAAATATTTCAGAAAATAATCAAGACTCATCAGAAAATAATCAAGACTCAAAAGATAAAGAATAGATTAAATGCCCACGATTGGCTGGTTTGAAATCCTAATTGTTGTCGCAGTATCTATAGTGATTATTGGTCCAAAAGATTTTCCCCATATGTTAAAAAAAATAGGATCATGGATTGGTAATACTAAAAGGTATATCAACAATGTCCAAACTGAGATAGCAGATTTAGATTTTGATGAAGAGGACAACAAACAAATTAATGAAAAAAAAGATGATAAAAACTGAAAGTGAAGGTGGTTTTGTAAGTCATCTTACCGAATTAAGAAAAAGGTTAATACATTCATTTATTTTTTTATTAATTTTTTTTATTGGTTGTTATTTTTTTTCAGAAGATCTTTATGGTTTTTTAGTTGAGCCTTATGCTAAAGCTGTTAAAGAGAGTGGTCTCGAAAGAAGATTGATATTCACTGCTCTACAAGAAACATTTTTAACTTATATAAAAGTTGCTTTTTTTACTGCATTTTTTGTTACATGTCCCTTCATATTAGTTCAAATATGGAAATTTATTGCACCGGGTCTATATAAGCATGAAAAAATAGCAATTATACCTTATTTAATTTTAACACCAATTTTATTTTTTTTAGGAGGCATTCTTGTTTATTATTTAATAATGCCATTAGCTATTAAATTTTTTCTTTCATTTGAAAGTGCTGGTATATCCACAGGTCTTCCTATTCAACTTGAAGCTAAAGTTAATGAATATCTATCTTTAGTAATGAAATTAATTTTTGCTTTTGGTATAAGTTTTCAGTTACCAATTGTTTTGAGTTTACTAGCTAGAGTTGGATTGATTGATTCAAAATTTTTAAAAACTAGAAGAAAATATGTAGTTGTAATGATCTTTGCAGCAGCAGCAATTCTAACACCACCTGATCCTATTACTCAAATTGGTTTAGCTATACCGTTATTAATTTTATATGAATTATCAATATTTTCTGTAAATATTATTGAAAAAAATAATAATAAAAATGCATAATATAAAAGATATTAGAAAAGATACTAAAAATTTTAAACTATCTCTTAAAAAACGATTTTTGGAAATCGATGTCGATAGAATTTTAAAATTAGATGAAGAAAATAGAAAATATATTCAAAAAAAAGAAACATTCGAAAGAGAAAAAAAAGATATTTCTAAATCAAAAGATAAAACTTTATTTTCTAAATCAAAAAAGATTACAGATGAAATTGAAAAAATTAATAAACTACAGACTAATATTAAAAATGAACTTAATGAAGTTTTATCTTTAATTCCAAATATTCCCCATGATGATGTTCCAGTGGGAAAAGATGAAAAATCAAATATTGAAGTTTTAAAATCTGGTAAAATTCCAAATTTTAGTTTTACCCCAAAATCTCATTATGAATTAGGAGAGGATCTTAATATGTTAGATTTCGATTTAGCAACTAAAACAACAGGCTCAAGGTTCGTTTTTGTAAAAGATAAGTTAGCTTTATTAGAAAGAGCTTTATCTAATTTTATGCTTGATACACACATTAATCAAAATGCTTATAAAGAAATATCTCCTCCATTAATAGCCACAGCAAATAGTATGTTTGGTACAGGACAATTACCTAAGTTTGATAACGATCAATTTGAACTTAAATTAGAGGACTCTGCGGATAGAAAATTTTTAATACCAACAGCAGAAGTTATATTAACCAATATGGTAAAAGAAAAAATTATTGATAAAAAGAACTTACCAATTCGTGTAGTTGCTTCAACTCCTTGTTTTAGAAAGGAGGCTGGTAGTTACGGCAAAGACACTAAAGGAATGATTAGACAACATCAATTTTATAAAGTGGAGATGGTTAGTATTGTTGAAATAGAAGAGTGCATGTCAGAATTAGAAAGGATGACAAATTGTGCTACTAAAATTTTAGATTTATTAGAATTACCATATAGAAAAATTATTTTATGCACTGGCGATATGGGTTTTAGTGCTGAAAAGACATATGACATTGAAGTTTGGCTGCCATCTGAAAAAAAATATAGAGAAATTTCAAGCTGCTCTTCTTGTAGCTCTTTTCAATCAAGAAGAATGAAAGCTAGATATAAAAATGAAAATAATGAAATTCTTTTTGCTGGAACTTTAAATGGTAGTGGTCTAGCAATTGGAAGAACTCTTATAGCTATATTAGAAAACTATCAGCAAAATGACGGCTCAATCCTTGTTCCAAAAATTTTAAGACCTTACATGAATAATATTGAAAAAATTAATAAGTTTTAAAGTTGTTTTAATAAAAGAGATAGTATAAATAGTTGCATATAAACAAGGAGAAACATGCAAAATTCAGGAATAGGACAATTTATACCTTTAATTTTAATTTTTGTTATTTTTTATTTTTTCTTAATAAGACCTCAACAAAAAAAAGTTAAAGAACATAAAGCGATGGTTGAAAATTTAAAAAGAGGTGATGATGTAGTCACATCAGCAGGTATTATTGGTAAAGTTGAAAGAATTATCGATAATGAGAAAATTGAGGTCTCAATAGCAGAAAATGTTAAAGTTGAAATTATTAAAGCAACTGGCATTCAAGGATTACTTAAAACCCCTGAAGTAAAAAAATAACATCTAATCGAAGTGTTATATTTTTCAAAATTAAGAATTACTTTAGTTTTTTTTGTTACACTTTTTTTTATTTTAGTAAGTTTCTCTAATTTTTCAGACTCAAAGTTTAATTTTATATCAAAAAAAATAAATCTTGGATTAGATCTTCAAGGTGGATCATATCTATTACTTGAAATTGATAATGACCCTGTTCAAATACAAAAATTACAAAATACACTATCTGCAATTAGAAATTTTTTAAAACAAAAAAAAATAGATTTTTATGACTTACGTATAAATAATAAAGAAATAAAATTTAACGTACCAAATAAAGATTTTGATTCAGTAAATGGTTTTTTTTTAGATAAAGAAAGTGAAATCAATCCTTACTACGATCAATATAAGTCACATCAATTTGACATCTCTAGTAATATCAATGAATTTACCTTAAAACTTTCTAAGTATGGTCTTATAGAAATTAAAAATTCTTCACAAGACCAAGCTATTGAAATAGTTAGAAGAAGAGTAGATGAAGTTGGTACAAATGAACCAAATATTTTAAAAAGAGGTAATGATCGAATTCTAGTAGAATTACCTGGTTTAGATGACCCAATGAGAATAAAATCTCTTTTAGGAAAAACTGCAAACTTAACATTTAGATTTGTTACACAAAATGAAAATGAAGTATTTGGTTTTGAAATACTTAAATATGAAGATGGTGTAAATGAGTCTATGGTAAGTAAAAGAATTATTTTAAATGGTGAAAATCTACTTGATGCACAACCACAAATGAATAACCAAACTAATGAAACTGTTGTTTCATTTACGCTTGATAGAGTTGGGGCAAAAAGATTTGGTAAAGCAACAAGTACAGGTATTGGAAAACAGTTGGCAATAGTTTTGGATGGAAAAATTGTTAGTGCTCCTGTTATTAGAGACACAATAGCAAGTGGTAATGGTCAGATAAGTGGTAATTTTACATTTCAATCAGCTACTGATTTAGCTTTATTACTTAGATCGGGTGCATTGCCTGCACCATTAACCATTATAGAAGAGAGAACTGTGGGTCCAGATCTTGGACAAGATTCAATTAATTCTGGTATTATTGCATTAGCAATTGGCTTCTTACTAGTAATTGTTTTTATGTTTTTTAAATATAAGATTTTTGGTTTAATTGCCAACATAACTCTATTAGTCAATTTATTTTTATTAATTGGGATTTTGACAATATTTGAAGCAACATTAACATTGCCAGGAATTGCTGGTATCATTTTAACTGTTGGGATGGCAGTAGATGCAAATGTATTAATATTTGAGAGAATTAAAGAAGAATATAAAAGTGAAAAAAGTAATATTATAGCTTTTGATACTGGCTACGTTAAGTCAAAAACTGCAATTTTAGATGCTAATATTACAACTCTCATTGCAGCTATTATTTTATTTTTTATGGGCTCTGGTCCAATTAAAGGGTTTTCCGTCACTCTAGCTGTTGGAATTTTCACAACTTTATTTTCAGTCTATTTCATTGCAAGATTATTAACAAGCTTGTACGTAACAAAAAACAAAGAAAAAATAAACTTAATATAAATGATTAATTTTAATAAATTTTACAAATTCTTCAATTTAATATCAGCCATACTTGTTGCTGTTTCTATTTTATTACTAATTTTTAAAGGTTTAAATTTTGGAGTAGATTTTAAAGGAGGAACATTAATTGAATTAAGATCTCTTGATAAAAAAATTAATACAACGTCTTTAAGAGATAATTTAAACAATATGAATTTAGGAGATGTAAATGTTAAAAAATTTGGTGGTGAAGATATTTTTTTGATTAAAATTGAAAAAAAAGATACCAGTGCAAATGCAATTGAGTCAATTAAAAATGGATTAATAAAATCAATCGGTAATTCTTTCAACTTTAGAAGAGTTGAAAATGTAGGCCCAAAAGTTAGTTCTGAATTATTGAAATCTGGAATTATAGCTATAGCTTTATCTCTTGCAGCAATGCTTTTTTATATTTGGATTAGATTTGAATGGCAATTTAGCTTAGGAGCAATCTTGGCACTATTCCATGATGTTATAATTACTCTTGGTCTATTTTCATTATTTAAATTAGAAATCAATCTATCAATTGTTGCAGCAGTACTAACTATTGTTGGTTATTCGATGAATGATACAGTTGTAATTTACGATAGAGTAAGAGAAAACTTAAGAAAATTTTCTGATATTAAAATATTTGATCTAACAAACATTTCTATAAATGAAACTTTATCGAGAACTATAATAACATCAGCAACAACATTGCTTGCATTAATTTCAATTTATTTCTTTGGGGGAGAAATTTTAAAAGGTTTTTCTTTAGCAATGATTATGGGTGTTACATTAGGAACATATTCTTCAATATATATCGCTAATCCTATACTAGTAAAATTGAGAGTTTCACAAAAAACAATTCTTAAAGAAGATAAATAGTAAAGATTTAATATAGATTTTGAGCTGCTACCATTGAAAGTAACATTGGCAGTGATAGTAGAGTGTTTGTTCTAGAAAAAAGCATTGCAGTCTTAGCCGATTTTGCTTTTATATCAGGGTCACATTCAACTATACCAAGAGCTCTTTTCTGATTTGGCCAAATTACAAACCAAACATTGAATGCCATATATAAACCAAGCCACATTCCAATGCCAATAGCTGTGTATTTTCCTCCTCCTGATCCAATTCCTAACGTCATCGATTCATGAGCATATCCATTCAAAATTGCTAAAATCAAACCAGATAAAACAGTTAAAAGAGCTGCCCAACGAAAATAAAATAAAGCAGCTGGAGCAATAACTTTTCCTATTGCTGGCTTCTGTTCATCTGGAATTTTTGGCATATTAGGTATTTGAACAAAGTTGAAATACCAAAGTAATCCTATCCACATAATTGCAACTGTTACATGAGCAAACCTTGTTAACCAACTCCAAAATATTCTATCAAATTCAAAACCACCATTTCCAAAAAATAAACCTAGAAAAAGTATTATTGCCAAAGCTAAAGAAGCATGAATTGTTTTAGGTAGTGATGATAATAAATTTCCCATGGTTTCTTATACACTAAATTAATTGATCTTTAAAATTATTTTTTAAGTTTTTAATCTAACATAGATTTTAAAAACTGACCTGTGTAACTATTTTTAACTCTAATGATTTCTTCAGGCTTTCCTTCAGCTATAATATTTCCACCTTTGACACCACCCTCTGGGCCCATATCGACAATATAATCTGCTGTTTTTATTACATCCAGATTATGCTCAATTACTACCACGGTATTGCCTAGTGCGACAAATGTATGCAATATTTCTAATAATTTCTTTATATCGTGTTGGTGAAGACCAGTAGTAGGTTCGTCTAAGATATACATTGTTCTGCCAGTAGATCTTTTAGATAGTTCTTTAGCTAGTTTAATACGTTGTGCTTCTCCACCAGAGAGTGTTGTGGCT
>CALSWN010000041.1 GCA_943841085.1 uncultured Candidatus Pelagibacter sp.
AATATAAACACCAATTGTAGTTATTAAAAATCCTAATAGATCTAAATTGGTTAAACTTTCATTTAAAAACAACCAAGCCATAAAAGCAGATGTTGCTGGTATTAAAAAAAATATTGAAACAGTTTTACTTGCTGAATTATTTTTAATTAAATACATCAATATTGTAAAAGCCCCAAATGATACTAAAAATATTTGATGACTCATTGCAATAAGGAATGTTTGTGAAAAATCAATGTATGGTTTAGCAAAAAATATTATTATTAAGATATGAAACAAACACCCACCCACAGCTTGATAAAAATTACTTACAGGTAAAGGTAAATTATTACTTAATTTTTTTTGCCAAATAGTTGAAGATGTAATAGCAATTAAAGCAATTATAGTTGCAATCAAACCAGTTATTGGAATTTCAGAACCAATATCCAAACCTAAAACTAATGTTGCACCAGCAAACCCTAACACAACTCCAATCCACTGTTTTGTACTAACTTTTTCATCCAGTATTGGTCCACTAAGGGCATTTGTTAAAACAGGCTGAAGTGTTACTATTAATGCAGCTATTCCAGTCGGCATACCAATAGAAATGGAATAAAAAACTCCACCCAAATAAAATCCATGAAAAAGAACTCCACTAGCAATTGACTCTAAGAGATTTTTTTTTGGTACAACCACGGAGTGTTTTGTGTAGATTGAAAATAAATAAAAACCAATTGCAACAACAAAAAATCTAAATGCTAATGCTGAAAAGGGCTCACTGTTATCTATAATTGGCTTAGTAGTTATAAAAGCTGATGACCAAAGTAAAATAAATATGAAAGGAAAAATTCTGATCATTTCAGGTTTTATATTGAATTTGTTCTTTCATTTAAGTGTTTAATCTAGTTAAATTATGCATGTTTATAAAGCATTTTAATTCTACCTTGAGTTGTATTTCAAAATGAGTAAGATTTTTAATATCAATGATTTTTAAAAAAATTATTATAGTTCTAATTTTTACAACTTTTTTAAATGGTTGTATTCAAAATACAGCTTTATTAGGACCATTTTATACATTTGGTACCACAGGTAGCGCTTTACAAACTGGTTTAAGTTACGGCACAAATAAAACAGTACAAAAAATTCAAGAAATGAAAAAAGATAAAGAATTAAAAGAAAAAAATAATTCTAATTTAAATGAATTTTTAGAAGCAAGAATAGCTGAAACTAGAAAAAAATTAAAAAATATAAAATAAATTTCTCGTCATAGTAGAAACATTAAAAAGTTTTATTTCTTAATAAATTAAAAGTTTATTGAATTAAACAGCAAAACACATACAACAATTTTAAAGAGAATCATTAATCATGAAAATTATTAAACTAATAATTATCTTATTATTTTTAAGTGGATGCGTACAGACTTCCGCATTATTAGGTCCAATGTACACCATTGGTACCACAGGTAATGCTTTACAGGCAGGAGTATCATATGGAACTAGTTACGCTGTTAAAAAAATTACAGGTAAGACCGTATCCGAGAATGTTGATAGCATTGTAGATACAGAGGAATTAAAAAAAGAATTAAAGGAAAATCCAGATGATTTTTTTAGAATTGTAAAAAAGCATGTAAAAAAATCAAATGTAATTGATGGTATTACTAGTCAGTAATTTTTAAAAATAATTCTTTAATTTGACCAGTTTCTTTAGACCATAATTCATAACTTTCACACATACGCCATAAATAATCAAAAGCACGCTGTGAAATTTCAAGAGGAAACGAAGTTTTTGCATAATATAATTCAGGGTATTTAATTAATTGTTTTATTGTTGCATCTTTTTGTATCTTTAAGAGTTTAATAGTTTCTTCAGGTATTACTTTACCAGAATCTTTATCAATAAAATTATTGTTCTCTAAATATTCAAACCAAGTATCATGAAACTTACCACTACTAATATCATTATAAGCAACCGTACCAATGAATCCTTCAATGGCATCAATATTTGAAATATCAGGATTTTTTTTTTTTATATCAACTATATTTTTATAAATAATTTCAGCTAAATAAATGACGTAAGGTTTTTGCTCAACTTTACTCACGTTTTATCTATATTTTGTCATTGATGATGTTGCTAAAATTAAATTAGGATCCAAAAATATTTTTGATAATTTAACTTTTTTGAAAGATTTAAATGCAAAAATAGCTATTGGCAACTCTGTGCAACCAAGTATTATCTTTTTACACTTCATTTTTAATAAATAGTTAATGGCTGGTCTCAGAGTCTTTTCAGCTAATTTTACATTTCCCATTTTTACATATTTAATTGTTTTATTGACTGATTTTTTTTGAATAGTATCAGTTGGTTTGATTAAATTAAAATTTTTCTCAAATAACTTATCATAGATTTTAGTCTTTAAAGTGCCCTCCGTAGCAAGAAGTCCTATCTTAGAATTTCTTTTACAATTTTTTTTTGTGTGATTAAAGACTTCTTTAGGCATATTTACTATTGGTATTTTTATTTTATTTTGTAAATCATCATACCAATAATGTGCTGTGTTACATGGTATTACAATAAATTTGCACCCACTTTTTTCTAATGAACGACAACCAGCAAGTAAACTTTTTAGTACTTTGTTATATTTTAATACATTTATTGAACTTTTAGGAATAATTGAAAGTTCTTTTGTTTGAATTCCAATTGACTCTGGTCTTCCAGGAATATTTGACTTGTTATACAAAATAAAAAGAGGATATTCTTGATCAACTTTGCCCCTGTTTAGCATTGCTAATTTATTACAAAAGTCGAGCCCAGCTTGAGTTCCCATACCACCTAAAATTCCAATCATAAATATTAATTACTCTTAAATTTTGTTTAAAGTTTGTTTTTTCTACAAGGGTTTGTTAATACCTCTCATAAAAACCAATATCAAGCAACCATCTTCACTATAAGAGGAATGAGTTGATCCTGGCTCAAAAGAAACAAAATCACCCATTTTAAAAATTTTTCCATCTGAGTCAGTAAGCTCTCCCCTTAGCATTAAAAATTCTTCAAAACCGGTATGTTCATGAGGTAAGCTTTTTGCACCTGGCTCCATTTTTAAAACATAAGTTCCTTGGCCACCATTGTCCTTACGGTAGCTAATTTTATGCCAACTCATTCCTGGTATTATTTTACCATAGTTATCAAAGGGCTCAAATTTAAGTTCGTCGAAATTTATTATTTGTCTTTTACTCATATATTATACTAATAATAATTGTATGTTTTATGCAATATTTTCTTAATAGAATATATAAGGAAGGTAGCACTTTTTCAAAAAGTGAATAAAAAAATTTTAAAATGACTTTATGAGTTAAATCAAAAAAATGTCTTTAAACTTAAAACAAATTTGGTATTGGCTAAAATATTAAAATAGACAAATAAAGAAAGTTGTCTAATTAAAATAAATCAGCCAATAGAAAGTGTGAAAATTATGCAGTTTTTAAATTTACTGCAGAAGGACCTTTGGGACCATCTTCAACATCGAAAGTCAAAGCTTGACCCTCATCTAAACCATTCATGCCAGCATCTCTTACTGCTGAAACGTGAACAAATACATCTTTTTCTTTATCTTCTCTTTCAATAAAACCAAAACCTTTAGTTGGATTGAACCATTTTACTTTTCCTTGTAGACTCATATTTTTTCTTACTTATTGTTATGTTACTTTTATTACTTATAATTAAGCAATTTAGGCTTTGTTTAGATTTATTAAGGTTTTGTCAACTAAATAAAATTAAAAATTGTAATAATTTCATGTTTTGTTGCTTATTAGCAAGCACATATATACTGAATTAACATTATCTTTATAGTGTGAAAAAGGTTCACAAATTTTAAAACCACAGCTAATAAATAACTTTCTGGCTGGTAAGAAGAATGTTCCAGCTCCTGTTTCAAGACTTAGTTTTTCAATATTTAGCTTTCTTGCCTCATTAATCAAATGATTAATAATCTTAATACCATTTTTTTTGTTTCTAAATTTATCGTTAACTCTTATAGATTTAAATTCTCCATGCTTTTTTCCTAAAAACTTAATAGCACCAGCACCCATTAATTGATCTTCTTCCCACAAGCTCCAAAATTTAATAGTAGGTTCTCTAAGACCAGCAATATCTAAAACATGACAACTATCTTCAGGTGAAACTGATCTTAATTCAATAAAATGTTTAACTAATAACTCATGAACTTCAGGATTATCAAAATTGCCCAGTATTGATTTTAACATTTTTTTTATAATTTCTAAATTAAGAGCGTTGTTAGATGGCCCATTTTTCTTTTTTGTTTAATCTCTTTTTTAAAATAATCAAAGAAAAATTCATTTGTTCTATACTCTTTGTTTCTATAATTATTAATTTGATCGCCTAGAATATTTATCATTTTAGCATTTGAGATTTTTTTAAGAGGTACTTGCTCTAAGCCACAAACTGCACGTACATGGTTTTCAAATTGACTTATATTATAGGCATTAATTGTCAAGTGACCAGAATTGTGAACTCTTGGAGCAATTTCATTAACATAAAGATTTTCATTTCTATCTATAAAAAACTCTACACACAAAGTTCCAACATATTTAAGCTCTTCAGCAAGTTGCATTGCCCATATCTTTGATTGTTGTAAAATTTTATCACTGATATCAGCTGGTATAATTGAATGTTTTAAGATTTGATCTTCATGAACATTTTCAATTGGCTCGTATATTTCATATTTTTTATCACTGAATCTAGTAATAATTATAGATATTTCTTTTTTGAGTTTAACTAGTTTTTCCAAAATATAATTATTTGAAAAATCAATGTCTAGATTTTTTATATCGTCAATCGAATTAACTAAATGTTGTCCTTTACCATCATATCCTAGTGTAGTTGTTTTAAGTAAACCTGGTAGCAAGTCTTGTAGAGTATAAATTTGTGATTTTTCTTCAATAGAAATATATTGAGTAGTTCTGATATTTAATTTATTTATAAAATCTTTTTCAGCTAAACGATGTTGAATGATTCTGTTTATTGAAGGTTTTGGAAGGACTGGTTTTGATTTATTAATTTTATTTAAAGTTTCAAATGGAATATTTTCAAATTCATAAGTTATTATATTTACTTTACTTATAAATTCATTGATTTTTTGTTGATCATTATATTGACTATAAATGAATTCATCAGAAAATCTTTGAGCCGGTGCATCTCTTTCATCAGAAAAAATTATTGTTTTAACATTCAATTTTTTAGCAGCTGAAGCCAACATGCTACCTAATTGGCCTCCACCTATAATTCCTAAAGTTGGTTTAGACATATTAAAATTATTTAGGCTTTTTTTTAACTGATTTACTTTGTTTTATTCTCCATCTATCAAGATTTTTTTTAATTTTATTATCATAAATTGAAATTATAGATGCCGCTAATAACGCGGAGTTAATTGCTCCGTCCTCACCAATAGCCAATGTCCCAACTGGAATACCCTTTGGCATTTGTGAGATTGATAAAAGGCTGTCTAAACCTTTAAGTCTTTTGCTTTCAATTGGAACACCTAAAACTGGAATTGATGTTAATGCTGCAATCATCCCAGGTAAATGTGCCGATCCTCCAGCTCCAGCAATAATTACTGCTATGTTATTTTTCTCTGCTTTTTTGGCATATTGATACATTCTATATGGAGTTCTGTGTGCTGAAATTATCTTAGTTTCAAATTTAATGTTCAACAATTTAAGTACTTTTTGGCACAGTTTCATTGTTTTAAAGTCAGATTGACTTCCCATCACAATAGAAACTTTATTTGATTTGTTTTTCTGCATTAGGCGTTAATTTTTCTTATCACCTAAATGGTTATTTCAAATTAAAGCTTATATTTCAATAAAATTAATAGAATTTATGTCGCTTATTGATATTCTTAAATGTTAATAAAAAATAAATGAATTTTAAGATTGATAATTTACAGTATTGCAATTGGTCTAGAAAAATCTTTGAAATCAATAAAGAGGCAGGACTAGATGCTGTTCATGTAACAATTGTTTATCATGAAGATTTTGATGAGTTACAAAAAATCATAAATATCTGGAATAAACACTTTAAGCAAAATTCAGACTTAATTTTTTTAGGTAAAGATTTTAAAGATATTGAGAAAGCAAAAAAAGAAAATAAAACAGCTATTTTTTTTGGTTTTCAAAACTGCTCACCAATTGAAGATGATATCGCATTAGTAGAAAAGGTACATGAGCAAGGATGTAGGTTTATGCAACTTACTTATAATAATCAATCATTGCTAGCCACAGGATGCTACGAAAAAGTTGATAGTGGTGTTACTAATTTTGGCAAAGAAGCTATTAAAGAAATGAATAGAGTGGGCATTGTAATCGATATGTCTCATTCTGCTCAACAAAGTACTTTAGATGCAATTAATATTAGTGAAAAACCAATTGCAATTACTCATGCAAATCCAAGTTTTTGGCATCCTGCGAAAAGAAATAAATCAAATGATTTACTTAAAATTTTAGCTGATAGTGGAGGCATGTTGGGCTTATCTTTATACGCTCATCACTTGAAAGATGGAACCAATTGCACATTGGAGAGCTTTTGTGAGATGACAGCAAGGACTGCCGAAATTATGGGTGTAAAAAATATTGGTATTGGAAGTGACTTATGCCTAAATCAACCTGATAGCATAGTAGAATGGATGAGAAATGGAACTTGGACTAAAGTGAAAAATTATGGAGAAGGATCAAAAAATAAAGCTGGTTTTCCAAAACAACCAAATTGGTTTCTAGATGCAAGAGGTTTTAAAAATATAGAAAATGGATTAAAAAAAATTGGATTTAATGAGAATGAGACAAATGGAATACTAGGTAATAACTGGTTTAATTTTTATAAAGGAATAAATTAATGGAAATAGAATTAAGAAGTCCTGATATAATAATGAAATTGTCTAGATTGGGGTCTTTTCATCAATCGAAATTATCTTTTTTGAGAAGTTTTTTAAAAGAATTTAAAGACTGGGAATACAAAAGAGATTTATTTGATCTTGATAAGCTTGGTCATGGCATAGCTATCTATTCTTTTAAAAAAGATGATAGAGTTTATTCTTTAATTTGTTTTGCCAATGAGTTAAATGAAAATGAAAGATCTGACAGAGTTATAGCTACAAAATGGGATGCAGCATTTACACTGCATGATGGAATTCCTACAAATAAAGACATTGAAAGATTAAAAAATGAAGTTCCAAAACAGGAAGTTGGTCGACTTTCTTATAAAGAATTAACTTTATCCAGAGCAAACAAGTCAGTGAGAGTATTTAATCATGTAGTTGATAGTTTAAGCGAAGGTGTTCAACCAGATATAAAACTATTATCTAAAGTTGGATATTTATATAGAACTACTGCAGTTTATGGTTCAGGTAAATTTGGTTTAGCTGATAGATTTAGAATTAAAAATAGAGCAGAAATATATGGGCCTTTTCGACTAGAAATGATGCTGGTATATTTAGTAAGACAATTTACTTTTGATCAAGTAAATCATGTAGCAAAAAATAAAAACCCAAAAAAAGCTGTTAATCTAGACCTTGAAATATGTAGAAACCTAGGAATAGGAAATTCTACAGGTTTAGGAATGGCACCATTTATAGTAAATCACCCAACTCTTTTGAATAACTGGATATATGCAAGAGAAATGGCTTTAAAAAAAATAAGAGAAATTGAAAAAGTAAAAGTAGAAAATGTGAATTTGTTCAAAACTTGTCTAAAAAAATCTATTAAAAATATAACATCATGGAATACAGAAAGTGAATATCAACAAAAAAAAATTAAATCACTATTAAGTGATTTAGAAATTTTTATTAACTTTATTGAAAATAAATTTAATTTTTCAAAGAAATATGCATTTAATGAGATTTATTTGTGGTTGGAAAAAAATTCTTGTGAAGAATGCATTGAATATATTGTTTCTTTGATGCTGGAACCATTTGATGAGATTGTAAATCCATTAATTAGTAAAATGAGTTCAGAGGAAGAAAAATATTTTAATATACCAACACATAGAACTATAATTGAATTAAAAAATATTCTAGAAAACAAATATTCAAAAATATTGAAAATAGATTTTTTAAAAAAAGAAAATAATCAAAACTTTTGGTTTATTTCAAAAAATAAAGAAGAACCCAGATTAGCAGATAGGTATATAGAAAATGGATCAGAATTAGAACAACCATTAGCGATAGCAAGGGATATAAAAAAACTTTATGATAAATTATCTGTATTTAAAAATAGCTCAACAATTGATAAATTTTTATCAAAGTGTCCTGAATTAAGACATGTTGTTAGAAGAGCTTTCATAGTTGAAAGATTTCCATATTCAGAGATTCAAGATAATACAATAGGAAACTCTATTGTGCCAATTGATATGTTGAGATTAAAGTTGTCTTTTTTTGGCGCTTTAAAATTTGATCCAAGATCAGATAAATGGTTAAGAATATGCATGTTTCAAGGAGCACCATTACCTGAACAATTAAAAAATTATGATGATTACTGGGTTTACAATTCAATAAATTAAATGAAATCTTTAAGTGAAATTGAAACAGTATCAAAGAGGTCGAGTAGAGCCTCAGGTTTTTCTTGGGGAATAGCTGAAGAAGTTGGAAAAAATATTAGAATCTTAGAGATGTTTGGAATAGCTGGAATAAAAAATTTAAATTATTATTTTAAAATGAGAAGTGAAAAAAAATTTGAAGATTTAATTCTTATTGGCAAAGACAATAAGATATCTAAATTAGAAATTTGCCCAATTATTGCTGGACTTAGTTTTTTAGATCAAATCAAACCCTTAGAAAAATTAAGCGAAATAAAATTTGAGAAAATAGCATTTCCATTACTTTTTTTACCATTTGTAAGTAGAGCTTCTGAGATTGTTGGAAAAAAATTGCAATTAGAAATAGATAAAAAGATATTTTTATTAAATTATAATAACAGCATATATTCAAATTCTTTGAATAATGGTGTAATTGAAGTGGGTAACAATATTTTAATTAAATTCATAGAAAATAACGATTCCTTTAATAAAAATGAGTGGAAAGAGATTTATAAATTGTCAGAGGAGACATTTGTAGAAGAAAATGAAAATTTAAAAATAAATAGTGCAGGTGCTGGCTTAACAGATAATGATTAAGACAATAAGTAAAACACTTTTTATATTGTTTTTAATTTTAGTTTTTATAGTAATTTATTTGAGTGTTTATGGCGTAAAAACAAAAAAGTTTAACAAAGAAATAATTAATAATATTTCAAATATTAACAAAAATATTGATTTATATTTAAGTGATGTCAATTATTTATTAAACCCCTTTGAACTTAACATAAATATAACAACAGAAAATCCAAAAATAATATTAGCAAGCAATAAATTAGAAATAAAAAAAATTAAAACCAATATTTCATTAAAATCATTATTTGCTAATAATTTATTAATCAATAATTTAAAAATTTCCACTAACGAAATTAAAATTAATGATTTAATCTCTCTTCTAAGATCATTTCAAAATACTCCTCAGCTTTTTATATTAGATAATATCATAAAAGATGGAACAATGGCAGCAGACATTCAGCTGAACTTCGACTCAAAGAATAAGATAAAAAAAGATTATTCAATTAAAGGTTTTATTAAAAAAGTAAAATTTAATTTTCTTAAACAGTATGAAATCAATAATTTAGAATTTGCCTTTGATATATCTAGTGACAAATATTTATTAAGTCAAATTGAAACAGAATTAAACAATATAAAACTAACATCTTCATCAATAAATATTCAAAAAAAAAATGACTCATTTTTTATTGAAGGTAATTTCTTTAATTCGAGTGAAAATTTAAAAATACAAGATTTAAAACCAGTGACTGGTAATTTTTTTGATAGTACCGATATAGAAAAACTTAAATTTACTTCAAAGAATAATTTTTCATTCAATGTTAACAAAAAATTAAAGTTAGATAATATCAAATTAAAAACTGATATTGATTTGAAGCAAGCAGTTATTAATGCAAAAAACCTTGAGCTAAAAGATTATTTGCCCAATTTTACAAATAAAATAATATTAGAAAATCATAAAATTAAAATTAATTATAATAAAGATAATCTTACCATTGATGGCGATGGAAACATTTTTTTGACAAATGAGCCTGAAAAATTATCTTATAAAATTAAAAAAAATGTTCAAAATCTATTATTTTCAACAATAGTAAATATTAAGAATACCTCTTTTAACATAAATTTTTTAAATTATAAAAAAAAGAAAAAACATAAATCAACCATTTCAATAAATGGAAATCTTAAAAAAAATGGCACTTTAAAATTTGAGTCAATTTCACTAAAAGAAAAAAAAAACAAAATTCTATTTGAAAATTTAGAACTCGATAAAAATTTTAAAATAGTTGATGTGAGTCATGTGGATATTGACTATAAAAATGATAAAAACCTTCTTAATAAGCTTAGTCTTAAAAAGAAAAATTCAAACTTTATTTTAGAAGGAGAACATTTTGATGCTACACAATTAATAAATAATTCAATTAGTCATGACGAAAATAAAAAATCACCTATTTTTCACAAATTTAATACTAAAATTGATATCAAGATTAAAAAAACATATATAAACGACGTTGATTACATAAATAATCTTTCAGGCTATTTAAATTTTAAAAATAATAAAATCAACAATTTAAAATTGAGTTCAATTTTTCCCAACAATAAAAAAATTAATCTAACTATCAACACTAATGAAGTGCTGGAAAAAGAAACAAAATTATTCACAGATTATCCAAAACCTTTTATTAAACGATATGAATTTATCAAAGGGTTTGAAGACGGTTATTTGAATTTTAACTCTGTAAAAAAAGGTAATATAACTAATTCAATACTAACTATTAGTAATTTTAAAATTCAAGAAGTACCTATTCTAGCTAAACTATTAAGTCTGGCATCATTACAAGGAATAGCAGACATCTTGACTGGAGAAGGGATTAGATTTACTGATCTTGAACTACAATTTTCTAAACAAAAAAACCTTACCAGAATAGAGGAAATGTATGCAATAGGGCCAGCTGTTTCCATATTAATGGATGGATATATAGAGAATAAGAAATTGATTAGTTTACGCGGAACATTAGTTCCTGCTACAACAATTAACAAATCAATTGCATCAATTCCATTATTAGGAAAAATCTTAGTTGGAGACAAAACAGGAGAAGGTATTTTTGGTGTCAGTTTTAAAATAAAAGGACCTCCAAAAGATTTAACAACTTCAGTAAATCCAATTAAGACTTTAACACCAAGATTTATTACAAGAACATTAGAAAAAATTAAAAATAACTAATTTATTTTAACTTTAATATGTCTTTTTTTGCCCAAAGAAAGTTTGATCAAATTTTTTTGAAATAAATCTTTATTAATAATTAACCTTTCGTCATTAATAATTTGATTATTAATTCTAATTCCATTACCTTTAATTAATCTTCTTATTTCACTCTTTGAGTTTTCTAATTTTGATAAGATTATTAAATCAATAATATTTATTTTTTTCTTAAGTTCATTCTCACTTATTGAGATAGATGGTAAATTATCTCCCATTGAATTATCTTCAAAAGTTTTTTTTGCTGTTTGCTCACTTTTTTTAGCTTCTTGTTCACCATGCAACATTTCAGTTGCCTTGTTAGCTAGTAAAATTTTTAATTTATTAATGTCATCATTTTCAATTTTTTTGATTTCATCAATTTTTAGATCTGTAAAAATTTTAAGAAATTTTAAAACATCTCTGTCATCTATATTTCTCCAAAATTGCCAATAATCATAAGGAGACAAAAATTTTTTATCTAGCCAAACAGCTCCAGACTCTGTTTTTCCCATTTTAGCTCCAGATGCTAGAGTTATTAATGGTGTTGTTAAACCATAAGCTTGTTTGTTTGAGTGTCTTTTTATCAATTCTACACCATTTACAATATTACCCCATTGATCAGATCCACCCAATTGAAGAACACAGTTTTTCTTTTTATTTAATTCTAAAAAATCATAAGCTTGTAAAATCATATAATTAAACTCCATATAGCTCAACGATTGTTCTCTTTCCAGCCTGGTTTTGACACTATCAAAACTTAACATTTTATTAATTGTAAAATGTTTTCCTATATCTCTTAAAAAAGAAATGTAATTTAAACCTTTAAGCCAAGTATAGTTATTTATGAATATTGGTTTAGTTTTCGAATCTTTGATATCTAAAAAATTTTTTAATATTTTTTCTATATTTTTAATATTTTTTTCTATTTCTCTTTCATTTAATATAGTTCTTGTTTTATCTTTACCCGAAGGATCTCCAATTCTAGTAGTCCCGCCACCTAATAATACTATTGGTCTATGACCATGTTTTTGAAGTAATCTTAAACACATTATTTGAAGTAAGCTACCAACATGAAGACTTTCAGCGGTACAATCAAAACCTATATAGGCATTGATTTTTTCTTTATCTAATAGTTTAGATAAGTTGTCTTCATTGGTGCATTGATAGAAAAATCCTCTATCTTTAAATTCTTTTAAAAATTTATTCATAGGTTTATACTTCTACAATATACAAATTTTTATAAAA
>CALSWN010000042.1 GCA_943841085.1 uncultured Candidatus Pelagibacter sp.
CAGCTCCTGAAGGTATAGATTATCCAATTCCGGGAAATGATGATGCCGCTCGTGCTATTGGACTTTATTGTGATTTAATAGCTCGATCAGCTTTAGATGGTATGGCTGCTCAAATGGGTTCTGCTGTCAGTTTTAACCAGTCAGGAATGTTATTACTTAAGGGGCAATGCACTTGACAAAATGGAACACCACACTGTGAACATCTGCTTGCTTGTTCACCAGCTTTTTCTTTAATAAATTCATTATAAATTTCATTAAAGTCATCTTTTCTATTAGAAACTTCCCTTTTAGGTGGGTTTTGTTGACCTATTTTTACAAATTTTAACATTTTATTTGGCATTTTTTTTCCTCAATAATCAATAATATATTATGATTTTCAATAATAAAAGATAAATTAGGACAGTATACCTGTCCTTTATTTTAAAAAAATATACTATTAACATGCTTTTTTACATTTATGCATACCTAATATGTTGCCATCGAATTGTTTTATTTAAGCTTTATTTAAGTTACGAAAGAAAATGAACATAAATTTTATTGAAATTATAATTCTATCAATAGTTCAGGGTATATCAGAATTCTTACCTATTAGTTCTTCGGCCCACTTAAATATTGTTGAAGTGATTTTAAAATTTAACACAAGCTCACTAATGATTGATGTCAGTCTTCATCTTGGCTCCTTGCTAGCAATTATTTTTTATTTCAAAAAAGAATTATTAAATCTGAAAAATAATCTTAAATTAGTATCTTTAATGTTTATTGGGTCTGTTCCAGTCATAATAGCTGGATATACTCTTAGCATCACAAGTCTAATTAATCTATTTGATGATAATCTCAAAATAATTGCTTGGACAACATTGATTTTTGCTATTATTTTATATTTTGCAGACAAAAGTAAAGTCAAAAATAAATTATCTAATGACCTTAATTTAAAAACAATATTTTTTATTGGTATGTTTCAAATACTTGCCTTAATACCAGGAGTAAGTAGAGCAGGTATTACAATTACTGCTGCAAGATTTTTAAAATTTAATAGATTTGACTCAAGTAAAATTTCTTTTTTATTAGCTATCCCTGCTATAGCAGGAGCAAGCGTACTTCAACTTAGAAATGTTGTTGAACAAAGTTTTGAAATTAATTATCTTATCTTTATATCAATTTCACTATCTTTTTTATTCTCTTATTTTACAATTAAATTTTTTTTGGAATATGTGAATAAATTTTCTTTAAATGTTTTCGTAATTTATAGAATTATTATATCTATGATTTTATTTATAATAATATATAGTTAATTTCTTTTGAATATTGGAGCTAATTGAGAGAACAAAACCCCAAGCAGGATAAATAAGCATCCAAATAAATTATTTATGTCTAATATCTGATTTAATAAAATCCAAGCTGCAATAGTTGCAAAAACACCTTCTAATGAAAAAATTATAGCTGATGGAGCAGGAGAGATGTTTTTTTGTGCATATATTTGCAAAACAAATGCAAGACCTCCAGATAAAATTCCAGCATATAAAATTTGAAATTTTTCTTTCAAAATATTAACCCAAATAAAATCTTCAAAAATTAATCCTACTATTAATGACGATGCAGCAACAATTAAAGTTTGAATTGCCCCGATTGTTAGTGGAAGATTAAATTTTTCTATAATTTTACCAGTAAAAATAATATGCGTGCTCCAGAAAAATGCCCCCATGACTACAAGCGAGTCACCAATTCTAACTGTTGCGCTATAAAAATTAGTTAAAAGATATCCGCCCATCACACAAAGAAAAACTGCAGGCCAAATGCTCCAGTGAATTGGCTTTTTATACATAAAAAAAATTATAATTGGGACCATAGGCACATAAAAAATAGTGAAAAAAGCGGCATTAGCAACTTCCGTGTAGAGTAGAGCTACTTGTTGCAATGCTGATCCTAAAAACAAAGATAGGCCTATTAAAATAGCTAAGTTGATAAATTGTTTTTGGCTTTTGTTTATTGATTTAAAAATTTTTTTTCTTTCAAAAATTAAAGCTAAGGGTGCTACAGCTAAAAACCCAACAAAAAATCTTACTGCATTAAAAGTAAAAGGACCAATATCATCCATGCCTGTGTCTTGTGCAATAAAAGTTGTACCCCATATGAATGTACAGAGTAATGCGCTAAATAATGATACTGTTTTAGACATAAAAATTTATATAGCTAATTTATAAGCGAAATTTTTACCAAGATTTTCTTTTAAGTCGTTGTTAAATCTCGCAGCCTCAGCACCATCTATTATTCTATGGTCATATGATAAAGATAGTGGAAGCATCGTTCTTGTTTCAAATTTATCATTAATAAAAATTTGTTTTTTTTGAGCTTTACCAATTCCTAATATCGCTACTTCAGGATAATTTATTATCGGAGTAAAAAATGAACCTCCAATGCCTCCAAGACTAGTAATGGTCATTGAACCTCCAAAAAATTCTCTTTTATCAATCTTTAAATTTCGGCATTCATCACTTACTCTTCTTAATTCACTACTTATATAAGAAATATTTTTATTTTCTACATTTCTAATTTTAGGTACCATCAGCCCATGTGGTGTATCTACTGCAATCCCAATATGAAAATATTTTTTTATCGTAATTTTACCATTTTCGATATCATCAATTGAAGAATTAAAACTAGGAAATTTTTTTAAGGATGCCACTAAAGCTTTAACTATAAAAGCTAGTGGAGTAATTTTTTTTTTATCACCAGTGTACATATCAGTGAGTGAATTTCTAAAACTTTCCATTTCAGTTATATCAGCCTCATCATGATTTGTTACATGAGGTATTGTTGTCCAGGAATTTACTAAATAAGTTGATGCTAATTTTTTTACTCTTGGAATATCCTTAATTTCAACTTCCCCAAAATCAGAGTGTTCAAATTCATTACTAATTTTATTTGGTTTACTCTCTTTTGCTTGTTCAATAATTTTTGGTTTTGCTACCACAAATTTTTTAATATCGTCTTCAATAACTCTTCCTCTTTTTTCGCTTCCAACTACTTGATTGATATCTACACCAAGTTCTCTAGCAAATTTCCGAGCTTTTGGACTCGCGGATGAAGTATCTGTGACCTTATTTTGATTAATTAAAGTTTGCTGATTTTCCTGTTTTATTAACTGAATTTTTTTAAACTCTTTTTCAGTAGAAGGTTTTTTTTTAAACTTTTCTTCTGTTTGAGATGTACTTTCTAAAATTAATATTAAATCACCTTCAGAGACCTTATCTCCAACTTTAATATTTACTAACTTAACCTTTCCATCAAAAAGGGTTGGAATTTCAACGCTAGATTTGTCACTTTCAATTGTAATAAGTGGGTCATTTTTTGATATTAGTTGGCCACTAGAGACTAATACTTCAACTACCTCTACATCCTTGAATTCACCTATATTTGGAACTTTTATCTCTTTGTCTGGCATCTATATCTTTGTTGGCATTGGTTTACTTCCGTCAATATTATACTTTTTTATAGCTTCTTTTGCATATTTTGAGGCTATCAATTGCTCTTTTGCCAATACACTTAATCCATAAGCAACAATATGTTCTTTATCAACCTCAAAAAATTTTCTAAGATTTTTTCTTGTATCACTTCTCCCATAACCATCTGTTCCTAATGAATAAAAACTTTTATTAGTATAAGGTCTAATTTGGTCAGAATTCATTCTCATATAATCAGAAGCTGCCATGATTGGTCCTTCTGTTTTTCCAAGACATTGTTCTACAAACGAAATTTTTTGTTCTTTATCTGGATTTAAAAGATTGTATCTTTCAACCTCCATGCCATCTCTTCTCAGTTCATTAAAACTAGTAACACTCCAAATTTCACTATCTATCTTATATTCATTTTGAAGAATTTCAGCAGCTTTCATCATTTCTCTCAATATTGTACCAGAGCCTAAAAGTTGAATTTTTGTTTTTTTATATCTATTAAATTCTTTAATTTTATACATACCTTTAAGAATGCCTTTTTCACAATTTTTATCTTTTGGTATGGCTGGATGTGAATAATTTTCATTCATAGTAGTAATATAATAAAAAACATTTTCATTTTTTTCATGCATTCTTCTCAACCCTTCTCTAAAAATTACAGCTAATTCATAATGAAAAGTTGGATCATAAGAAATACAATTTGGAATTGTTGATGCAACTAAATGACTATGACCATCTTGATGTTGTAATCCTTCTCCTGCCAATGTAGTTCTTCCAGCTGTTGCTCCAATTAAAAATCCTCTAGCTTGACTATCTCCAGCTGCCCATGCAAGATCACCTATTCTTTGAAAACCAAACATAGAATAAAAAATATAAATTGGTATCATTTCAATATCATGATTTGTATAAGAGGTCGCTGCTGCAATCCACGATGACATTGCACCGGCTTCGTTAATCCCTTCCTCTAATACTTGTCCACTTTTGTCTTCTCTATATGAGCTTAACTGTGCTGAGTCTTCTGGCTCATACTTTTGCCCCTCGTGCGCATATATTCCTATTTTTTGAAAAAAACCTTCCATGCCAAAAGTTCTTGCTTCATCAGGAATGATTGGAACTAATCTTGGTGAAACATTTTTATCTCTTAACAAATTTGTTAACATTCTGACTAATGCCATAGTTGTAGACATTTCTTTTTCTCCAGTCGACACTTTCATAAAATCAAAAATGTTTTTTGCCGGTGCTTTAATAGGTTTTGAATATGTTGTTCTTTCAGGTAAAGGACCACCAAGGTTCATTCTTTTTTCTTTTATGTATTTGATTTCTGGTGATTTTTCATCTGGCTTGAAATACTCAACGTTTTTTACTTGCTCGTCTGTAAGTGGAACGTCAAATCGATCTCTGTAGTACAATAAATCATCTACATCTAATTTTTTAGTTTGATGAGTTGTGTTAACACTTTCCCCTGTTTTGCCCATTCCATAGCCTTTAATCGTTTTTGCTATTATAACTGTTGGGCTGCCTTGATTTTTTGATGCTTTATCATACGCTGCATAAACTTTATGAGGATCATGTCCTCCTCTATTTAACCTCCAGATATCTTTATCTGATAAACTAGAAACTAACTCTTCTGTTTCTGGATATTTTCCAAAAAATTTTTCCCTAACATATGATCCATTTCTGGCTTTCATTGCTTGATACTCGCCATCTACTGTTTCATTCATAATCTTAACTAAATGACCTGTTTTGTCATTAGCAATTAAAGAGTCCCAATACGAACCCCAAATTACTTTAATGACATTCCATCCAGCTCCTCTAAAACTTCCCTCTAATTCTTGAATAATTTTTCCATTACCCCTCACAGGTCCATCTAATCTTTGAAGATTACAGTTCACAACAAATATTAAATTATCTAATTTTTCTCTAGCAGCTAATCCTATTGCACCTAATGACTCTGGCTCGTCCATTTCTCCATCACCTAAGAATGCCCAAACTTTTCTTCCTTCATCTTTAATTAATCCTCTGTTAATTAGATATTTCATGTACCTTGCTTGATAAATTGCGAGCATAGGTCCTAAGCCCATAGATACAGTTGGAAATTGCCAAAAATTTGGCATCAACCAAGGATGTGGATATGAAGAAAGTCCCCCTAATTCAACTTCTTGTCTAAAGCTATCTAATTGTTTTTCATTCAACCTGCCTTCAAGAAATGCTCTTGCGTAAACACCTGGTGCACTGTGACCTTGGAAATAAATTAAATCACCGCCAAATTTATTATTTTTTGCTCTCCAAAAATGATTCATTCCTACATCATAAAGTGTTGCTGCTGATGCAAATGTACCTATATGACCTCCCAATTCAGGAAATTTTTTATTTGCCCTAACAACCATGGCTGCTGCATTCCACCTAATTAAAGATCTAATTCTTCTTTCAATATTTTGATCACCATTAGATTTTAATTCTGCCTCTGGTGGGATTGTATTGATGTATGGAGTATGTTGTGTATAAGGAATATTTGCGCCTTCTCGATAAGCTTTATTAATTAATTCTTTTATCAAAAAATGGGCTCTTTGATTTCCATCTTTTTCAACAACTGCTGACAATGATTCTAACCAATCTTGAGTTTCTAATGGATCAATATCATTGTTGTTTGTGACCTGAATTATTGTTTGTTTTTTTTCCTCAATTAACTTTTTTTGAACAGTTTTTTCAATTTTTTCATTTTTTAAAGCTGATTCTGCTTGCTTGATAATACTTTCTGTATCTTTAGGAATTGGTTTTACTGAAGATTCTTGATTTGATGACTCAACATTTAATAACAAATCTCCCTTTGAAACTTTATCACCAACTTTAACATTTATAGATTGAATCTTTCCTGAGACTGTTGATGGTATTTCAACACTAGATTTATCACTTTCAATAGTAACAACAGGATCATCTAAATTTATTTTATCTCCCACTTTTACTAGAAGTTCAATAACCTCAACTTTTTCAAATTCACCAATATCTGGAACAAGTAATTTTTCGCTCATTATTTAAGTCAGTTTATACACCTTAAATATTGTTATTCTAAATATTTTTAACACAATTAGCACCATTTTTGGACAACCTTAGTTGATACTTATACACAATGTTTACATATATATTAAAAAAAATAAGTAATTATAGAAAAGAGCAAAATTTAGATGCAAGATTTTGGATTCAAAAAGCTCTTTTAAGTAAAAATTTTAATAAAACTTCTTATTAGTTTTTCTCGATACAAATAGCTATACCCATACCACCACCTATACATAGAGTGGCACAGCCTTTGGCTTTATTTTGTTTAATCATCTCATGAATAAGTGTTACTAAAATTCTAGTTCCTGAAGCTCCGATTGGATGCCCTAACGCAATAGCACCACCGTTAACATTCACAATTTCGTTAGAAATCTTAAGGTCTCTAATCACAGCAATACTTTGGGCTGCAAATGCCTCATTAATTTCAAACAAGTCAACATGTTCTTTTTTCCATCCTGCTCTTTCTAAAGCCATATTAACAGCTGGTATTGGACCAAGTCCCATCAATGAAGGTTCTACTCCACAAGTTGCCCAAGAAACTATTTTTACTAATGGCTCTACACCTTTAACTTCCGCTTCTTCTCTGGACATTAGTACTGTTGCTGCCGCACCATCATTTATTCCAGATGAGTTGCCCGCAGTAACTGTTCCATTTTCTTTAAAAATGGTCTTAAGTTTTTTTAAATCTTCTAAATTTAAATTATTTCTTGGATGTTCATCTTTTTCAAAAAGAAAATTTTTACCATCTATTTTTAATTTTATTAATTCATTTTTAAATTTATTATCATTAATAGCTTTTTGTGTTTTTTTTTGAGAATTTAATGCAAATAAATCCTGTTCATCTCTAGAAATTTTATATTTTTCTGCAACATTTTCAGCAGTAACCCCCATATGGTAATTATTAAACGAGTCTACTAAGCCATCATTAATCATTGTATCAACTAATTTCTTTTCATCTAATTTTTTATCTTCTCTATAAAATATTGAATGAGGTGCTCGAGACATGTTTTCTTGTCCACCAGCAACTACAATCTTATTCTCACCTAATTTGATAGATTGATATCCTGTTATGATGGATCTTAATCCAGATCCACATACCTGGTTAACAATATAAGCAGGCGTGGATACTGGGACTCCAGCTAGTATAGATGCCTGTCTCGCAGGGTTTTGTCCTAATCCAGAGGTCAAAACATGCCCCATAATCACTTCATCAATATCATCTGACTTTAATTTTGAATTTTGAATAACTTCTTTAATTGCTAGCGCCCCAATTTTATCAGCGCTTAAGTTCTTTAAAGATCCGTTATATGTGCCAATAGGTGTTCTTAAAGCACCTGTAATAACTACATCATTTGATTTTTTGCTCATTGATAATGCAACATAATATTTTATAAGTTAAATTACATCAAAAACTTTGTTATATTGGGCAAATTATTTAATTAGGGACCGCTGGCCAAATTGGATAAGGCGCTCGGCTACGAACCGGGAGACTCCAGATTCGAGTTCTGGGCGGTCCACCAAAAGGATAAATTAAAATGTTAGATTGGCTACTAAAATCATCTTTACAAAAATCAGTTATATATTTTTTCATAATTGTTCTTATACTTTTATTAATTTTAACTTTTACATTATAAAAAATTATGAGTAGTAAATTTGAACAAATAAGTATTAAACCTGGTTTTATAAAACATAATGGGGGTGTTTTATTTAGGACAGTATCTGACACAGAGTACGAATTTAAAACAACAATCAACGAAAACCATTTAAATGCTGCTGGAATAACTCACGGTGGTTATTTATCTGCTTTGATCGATGCTGGAGCAGGAACTGCCGCACACAGAGCAGCCGACAATGCACCTTGTGTAACTATTTCTTTGGATTTAAAATTTATTGGTGCTTCAAAAGTGGGTGATGAAGTAATTGGTTATACAAAAATTCTTAAAAAGACAAATACGCTAATATTTTTATTTTGTGAATTAAAGTGTAATAATAAGATTATTACTTCAGCATCTGGATTATGGAAAATTTTAAAGATTAAACCATCTAGCCCTGACCCTAGTGGATAGTTATTCTTTTCTTTTTGAGTTTAAATAACCAAAAATAATTAATAATAAAATTGCTATGGGGTAGATAATTCTTTTATTTGGTCTATCTAAATTTTCTATTTTAAATTCACTTATATAGTCACCTGTTTCAAAACCATTTTTTTTAGCTTTTCCATTCCATTTTAAGGTATCTACAATAATTCTATTTTCTTCTCTAATTAAACTAATTCCATATTGTTCCAAATTATAATCTGTTTCAAAAGTATTTTTTTCAATTATAAACAGTTTGTATCTTTCGCCATAATTACTTGGACGCGTTACTTTAAATCTAGCTTCTTTAGTAGGATCTAGTTTTATCGCATGTATTTGATTTATATTTTGATAGTTATATTTTGGATAAAATTTATTTAAAATAAAATCTGGCGCTAATAGCGAAATTGAAATTAATAAAAAAACTATTATTTCGTACCATCTCAACCTATTGATAAACCAACCTTGTGTTGCAGAAGTAAAAACGAGTATTCCAATTAATGAAGTTATAATTACAAGTAGTCCATGCCAGATATTCTCAATACCAATTAATAATAATTCATGATTAAATAAAAACACTATAGGTAAAATTCCTGTTCTTAAACTATACCAAAAAGCTTGTAGGCCAGTTCTAAGTGGATCTCCTCCTGAAATAGCTGCCGCCGCATATGATGCTAGACCAACAGGTGGTGTAACATCTGCCATTAAACCAAAATAAAATACAAACAAGTGAACTGCTATTAAAGGAAAAATGAATCCAGATGCATTTCCAACATCAACCAATACTGTTGCCATTAATGAAGCTACCACAACATAGTTTGCAGTTGTTGGTAGCCCCATACCGAGCAATAAGCATAAAATAATTGTTAAAAATAACAAAATAATAACATTATCTTTTGCAATAGACTCTATAACTATAATTAAGTTTGTGCTTAAACCTGTAGAGCCTACGGCTCCCACTATTATTCCTGCTGTTGCAATCGCAATCCCCACACCAACCATATTTAGAGCACCTTTTTCAAAACCAATTATAGTTTGATTAAACCAAATTTTTAAAGCTACTTTAGATTCTCTACTCTTAGTTATTATGTGAACTAAATTTACACATATCAGGGCGATCGTTGCATAAAATATAGAGTAAGAAGCTGTAAATCTTAAGTAAACAAGCATATATATTAAAACAAAAATAGGTATTAAAAAATGTATTCCTGACAGAAAAGTTTTTTTCAAATTAGGAACATCTGAGTCTTCCATACCCTTTAAATTTAATTTCAAGGCTTCAAGATGAGAAATATAAAACAATGCTACATACGAGATTATTGCTGGCAAAAATGCATGTTTGACAATTTCAAAATAAGTAACTCCGATAAAACTAGCCATTACAAAAGCTGCCGCTCCCATTACTGGTGGCATTAATTGTCCATTTACTGAAGATGACACTTCTATTGCGCCAGCTTTTTCTTTTGAAAAACCAGTCTTTTTCATTATCGGAATTGTAAATGTTCCAGTTGTTACTGTGTTTGCTATTGAAGAGCCCGAGATTAATCCCGTCATACCAGAACCTAAAATTGCAGCTTTAGCCGGTCCTCCTCTCATTTTTCCAACCATAGCAAAAGCCAAATCTAAAAAATATTTTCCTCCTCCTGCTGTTTCTAAGAGTGCTCCAAACAAAACAAATAAAAAAATAAAATCTACCGAAACACCTATTGGAATTCCAAATATTGCTTCTTGATCAAACCATTGAAATCCAACCAATCTATTCAATGAAAGTCCACCATGTGAAATAATTTCTGGTGCATATCTCCCAAAATATGAAAATAACAAAAAACAAATAGCTATAATTACTAAAGGTAAACCAATCACCCTTCTAGTTGCTTCAAGTAATATTAAAATTCCTAAGCTTCCAATAATTAATTCAACTGGTAAATTAAAATTTTCATCCAGTGAAATATTTAAAAGAACCCCACCTCTGTCAACTAACTGATCATAAAAAAAATAAATATATAAACAGCATAAGGCACCAATAAAACTAATTATAATATCAATTATAGATATTTTTTTTCCTTTAAATGTTGGATAGATTAAAAAAGCTAAAGTTAATGCAAACCCTAAGTGAATAGCTCTAGCTGGTAGCCCTTTAAACATACCAATATTAAACATGAAGGGAAATGGAGATGCATACCAGAGTTGAAATAAAGACCAAATAATTGCAATTGCTGCAACAACTTTTAGATGCAAACCAGTCAGATTTTTAGTCGGCGTTAAGTCTTCATTAATTTTTCTTTCAGTTTTTTTACTAATACTTTGACTCATTATAAAAAGGATACTCTATTATAAAAAAAAGGCCCGATTAATGCATCGAGCCTTTTAAATTTTATTAAGAAATTGGACTACATTAATCCAGCTTCTTTATAATATTTTATTGCACCTGGGTGTAATGGGGCAGATAAACCATCCTTAATCATGTTTTTCTTATCCAAAAACCCAAAAGCAGGATGTTGCTTTTTGAAATCATCAAAATTTTCCATCACAGCTTTTACAACTAAATAAACAAGTTCTTCAGGAACATCAGCAGAAGTCACAACAGTGGCTTTAACACCAAAAGTTGTAGCATCTTTTTTTTGTCCTGTATAAGTTCCTTTAGGAATTACAGCTTGTGCATAATAGTCAGCACCACTAATTAATCCTTGCACTTCAGAACCTGTTAAATTTATAGGTGAAGCTTTTGCTGCACAGGTTGCCGCTTGCTCCATTGCTCCGTTTGGAAAACCCACAGAATAACCAAAAGCATCAATCTTACCATCACACAAAGCTTTTACCTGTTCAGATGAAGTTAATTCAGTCGTTGATTTAAAAAAGCTATTATCAACTCCCATTGCTTTCATAAGTTCTTCCATAGTTCCTCTTTGACCAGAACCGGGATTACCAATGTTTACAACTTTGCCTTTAAGGCCAGCAAAATTTTTAATCTTTGCTTTTTTTCTTGCCCAAATTTGAAAAGGCTCATTATGAACTGAAAATACAGCTCTTAAATCACTGTACTGTTTTCCTTCCCATTTGCTAGAACCATTAACAGCATGATATTGCCAGTCAGACTGAGCTACACCAAATTGAAATTCACCAGCTGCAATTTGACCAATATTATAGTTTGATCCGCCAGTTGAAGGTGCAGTACATCTGTAAGCTTTATCTATTCCCTTTTTCCTTCCATGCTCTTTAGCAATGGCCGATTTATGCAACATTTTACAAATTGCGTTACCAGTTTGGAAATATACTCCAGTTGGTCCACCTGTTCCTATCGTAAAAAACTCTGCAGACTTTGCAACACTCATAAATGATAAAGATGCAACAAAGATTAGCAGAGCACTTGATAGAGATGTTATTATTTTTTTCATATTTTCTCCTCTATATCGTTTTTTTTATTAATTAATTCTAACAGTAATTAAAGGGTTATGTATAGAGAGTTTTTATAGTGATTCTGACCATTTTTTTAACTTATTAACACCCTCTACTATCTTAGGTGCAAATTCCAAAATTAAGTTGTTATCAATTTTTTGATTACTTTTAATTTGACGCATAAAATTTTTGCCATCAAAGTCTGTAAAACTTAACCTTGCAAACATTTTTTTTTTATCAAAGCCAAAATCTGATCCTGGTAATAGCGCTACACCCGTTTCTTTCAAAATATTGTTGCACATTTCTGATGAACTATTAAATTTTTTATTCAAGAATTCAGGCATTAAATAAAAGCCACCCATAGGTTTATTAATTAAAATCTTATTTGATTTTAAATTATCATAAACATAATTTCCAACTGCTTTAAGAATATTTTTTGAGCTATTTATATATTCGTTTTGATCACTTGAATAAGCTTTAATTGCAGCATGTTGAATGGGTGCACTTACAGCAGAAAAAGTTTCACTGGCTAATACGTTAATTGAATCTTTTAATATTTTTAAAGAATCTGGGACTATAAAATAGCCCAACCTCCAACCACCTGCTCCACACCATTTACTTAAGCCTGAGCTTATGATTGTATTTTTAGGACAGAAATCGGCAATAGATTTAAATCCTTTTTCAAAACTTAACTCAGAATAAATTTCATCTGATAAAATAATAAGGTTATATTTATTTATAATCTTGCTAATTTCTTCTAAATTTTCACAAATTTGCCCAGATGGATTGTTAGGTGAATTTAAAAATAATAAATAGTTTTTATCTTTACTTTTTGAAATAACTTTTTCAATTTCTGCGCCTGTGGGAAACCAATTGTTTTCTCTTGTTGTTTGTACTGGTATTATTTTGTTCCTTCCAAGAATTGCTTGTGGAGCATAAGAAACCCAACTTGGAACAGGCAATATTATATCTCCATCAAATAAAATGTGTAATAGAAACATTAGTTCTTTTGATCCTGGACCAATAATTACATTTTCAGATTTATAATTATTATCTTTTTTAGCTGATGTATATTTTGCAATAGTATCTCTAAGTTCTTCAAGGCCTTGCATTGGTAGATATTTGTTTTGATGAGCATTATCTTTTAATGCATCAACTATATCATTCGGTACTTGAAATGGAGATTGACCAAATCCAAATTTAAATACTTTTTTACCGTTATTTTCTAAATTTTTAGAAACCTCATTAATTTTTAAAGTAGACGATGGTTCTAAACCCTTAATTATATTCTTTAGCATTTAATATTTTAATTCTTTTAAATTTTTATATTGCTCTAAAATGTTCGGATTTGCTAGAGCTTCTTTATTTTTAATATCATTTCCTTCAACTATATTTTTTACAGCCAATTCAACTATTTTTCCATTTTTGGTTCTAGGAATATCATTGACCATTAAAATTTTAGATGGAACATGTCTTGGTGATGCATTTTTCCTAATTTGAATTTTAATTCTTTTTAATAAACTATCATTAAGTTTATATTTTGGATTTAAAACAATAAACAAAACAATTCTTATATCATTATCCCACGCTTGGCCAATTACGATTGACTCTTTGACTTCTATAAATTTTTCTACCTCTGAATAAATTTCGGCTGTTCCAAGCCTTACCCCTCCAGGATTAAGAGTGGTATCTGATCTGCCATGAATAATAAAACCACCACTTTCTCTTATTTGTGCATAATCTCCATGATGCCAGATATTTAAAAAATTGTTAAAATACGTACTGTGAAATTTTATATCATTTTTATCGTTCCAAAATTTTAAAGGCATTGATGGGAATGGGTTTTTACAAACTAACTCTCCTTTTCTATTTTTTAAAGATTTTCCTTTTTCATTAAAAATATCAACATCTAAACCTAAACCTTTATTTTGTATTTCTCCTAAAATTACTGGTTGATATAAGTTGCCTAAAACAAAACAAGAAATTATGTCTGTACCACCAGAAATAGAAGATAAGTGAACATTTTTTTTTATATTTTCATAAACATATCTAAATCCATCATTTGATAATGGAGATCCTGTAGAACAAATAGTTCTCAGTTTTGATAATTTATATTTATATTTTAGTTTAGGCTTAAATTTACGAAGAGCATCTATATATTTTGCACTGACACCAAATAAGGTAATTTTTTCTTTTTCAGCTATTCTTAATAATGAATCTTCTTTTTTATACATCGGGGACCCGTCAAATAAAACAATAGATGCTTTTGAGGCTAGAGCACTTACTAGCCAGTTCCACATCATCCATCCACAAGTAGTAAAATAAAAAATATTATCTCCTTCTTTGATGTCACAATGCAGCTGATGTTCTTTTTTATGTTGAAGCAAAACTCCTCCGCTCCTATGACATATGCACTTTGGTTTTCCAGTGGTTCCACTTGAATATAAAATTGCAAGCTCTTGGTCAAAATCATACTTAGAAAACTGAATTTCTTTAGACTCTATTTTAGTTATTTCTCTCCACTTAAATACTTTTACCTTTCTAGACTTATATTTATTTTGTAAATATTTTTCCCCTGGGTAATTAACAATTACTACATATTCGATAGATGGTACATCTTTTAGAATTTTGGGAATTCTATCTAAAATATTTATTGTTTTTCCATTATAGAAATATTTATCTATCGAAAATAAAACCTTAGGATCAATTTGTGAAAAACGCTCTACTACACCCTTAACACCAAAGTCTGGTGAGCAAGATGACCATATTGCGCCTAGAGAAGAAGATGCTATGAATGCTTCAACTGTCTCAATGGAGTTGGGCATATATGCAGCTACTCTATCTTTTTTCTTTATCTTAATACTCTGTAAAAATTTAGATACTTTACTCACATTAATGTTTAATTCACGCCAGGTTCTTTCTTCTCTAAAACCATTCTCACTAATAAATGTTATTGCTTTTTCATTGCTATTTTTTGAAAGTAAATTTTCAGCAAAATTTAACTTTGAATTTGGTAAAAACTTATTTTTATAAAATATTTTTGATTTTTTAATCTTATATTTACTTTTAATTCCTTTGATTTCTGAAAAATCCCATATAGAGCTCCAGAAACTTCCCGAATTTTTAATACTCCATTTCAAAATATTTTCATATTTTTGATTAAAATTTTTTTTAAATTGCTTTGAAATAAATTTTTCATAACTCGATAAAAGAGACTTTTTTTTTTGATTTATTGTAGCTTCCCATAATTTTTTAGACATAATTTACTTAAAAAATATTAATACATAATTTTTTTTAACTATGTTAACTTAATTAAAATATAAAACAGAAATGAGAACTTTTGGTCTTATGATTCGGTCATGTTTTAGTCTATTTTTGTTCTTTATGAATAACAATATGTGGTGGAAGATAAATTTAAGGCACCATTAATAGATTATGACAAAAAATAATATTACAGCTGTTCTTGGTCCTACAAATACTGGAAAAACCTTTCTTGCAATAGAGACTATGCTTTCTTTTGATACGGGAATGATTGGTTTTCCATTGAGATTACTTGCACGTGAGGTTTATGATAAAATAATAAAACAAGTAAGTATAGAAGAGGTTGCTTTAATTACTGGTGAAGAGAAAATAATTCCATTAAATGCAAAATATTTTCTTTGCACAGTAGAGTCTATGCCAATTAACAAACATTTAGAATTTGTTGCTATTGATGAAATACAAATGTGTGCTGACCATGAAAGAGGACATATTTTTACTGACCGATTGTTAAATCTTCGTGGAGAAAAATTAACAATGTTCATGGGATCGAATACAATAAGAAATATAATTAATTATTTAGGTGAAAACACAGAATATATAAATAGAGATAGACTTTCTAAACTTTCATTCGTTGGACATAAAAAAATTTCAAGAATAAATAGAAAAACAGCTATAATCGCTTTTTCAACAGAAGAAGTTTATGCCATCGCTGAACTTGTTCGTAGGCAAAAAGGTGGAGCGGCTATAGTTATGGGGTCATTAAGTCCTAAAACAAGAAATGCTCAAGTTGAATTATATCAATCTGGAGATGTTGATTTTTTAGTTGCAACCGATGCAATTGGCATGGGTATAAATATGGATTTAGATAATGTATATTTTTCAAACCTAAAAAAATTTGATGGCAAAAAATTAAGACGTCTCGCTATGTCTGAAATTGGACAAATTGCTGGAAGGGCAGGCAGATATTTAAATGACGGTAATTTTGGAATTACTGGTGACTGTAAAGAGATTACTGCTGAAGAAGTTGAATTACTTGAAAATCATAAGTTTGAAGAAATAAAAATATTATTTTGGAGAAATTCTAATTTAAATTTTAATAATGCTCTAAGTTTAATTAAATCGCTTGAACAAAAACCCAATAAAGATTGGTTAAGAAAAATTCACGAATGTGAAGACGAAAAAGTATTGAAATATTTTTTAAAAAATATGGAAAGCCATAATATTAAGAATAATAAAGAAACACTTGAATTATTATGGGATTGTTGTCAGATTCCAGATTTTGTCAAAAAAACTTATGGAAATCACCTTGAAGTAGTTAGCAAAGTTTTTAACTTTTTAAATAGTAAAGGTGGTAAAATTACTAATGATTTCATGCGATTACAACTAATGAAATTAGACAAATTAGAAGGAAATGTAGATTCTTTATCAAATAGAATTGCAAATGTCAGAACTTGGTCATATGTTTCAAATAAAATTAATTGGGTAGAAAATCAAGAATATTGGATAGAAAAAACAAAATTATTAGAGGATAAACTTTCAGATAGATTGCATGAAGAGCTTACTAAAACATTTATTGATAAAAGAGCTAGTGTACTAGCGAGAGGATTAAAACAAGATATGGATTTTAAAACTGAAATTATGGAAGATGATAAAGTAATAATTGATGAACAATTTATTGGCAATCTTAAAGGCTTAAAATTTGAAATGGATTTAAAAGTAGGTGCATTAGAAACTGATATCAAATCTTTAAAAAAAGCAGCAAGACAAACAGTGGGTCCTGAGCTACAAAAAAGAATTCAATTAATCATAAGTACAAAACTAATAGAATTAAAGGATGATTTCAAAATTTATTGGAAGAATTTTCCTATCGCTAAACTAACAGCTGGCAAAGACTATTTGAACCCAGACATATTTTTAATAGTAGACGATATTTTAGAAAATGATGATAAAAAAAAGTTATTAGAATTTATTGAAAAATGGATTAAGGAAAAAATAAATTTAGTATTAAAAAGTTTGATTGATTTGAGAAATTTAAAAGAAAGCAACTCTTCCATTAAAGCTTTAGCTTATCAACTATATGAAAATAATGGTGTTATTAAAAGAGAAGAGGTATCTGAATATTTAAAAAAACTTGGTCAAGATGAGAGAAAAATTTTGAGAGACCTAGGTGTAAAGTTTGGACGCTATCATGTTTTTTTATTTAAATTATTAAAACCAGAAGCTGTTTCATTAAGAACTTTGTTATGGAAAAACTTTCGCCAAAAATATTTCGAATTAACTCCTCCTACATTTGGTTTAAATTTTTTAGATGATAAAAATAAAAAAAATAAAAAATTTATGCTTTTGTGTGGATTTGAAAATTTTGACAATTATTTTGTTAGAATAGATATTTTAGAAAGATTATTTATGCAAATCATAAACTCTAACCCTGAAAAAAATAAAGCAATCAAATTAATACCTGAAATGCTAAATTTATTAGGATGCAGTAAAGAAAACTTTAAAAAATTAATCAAAAAAATGAATTATAAAATACTAGAAAAAAATAATGATATCTATTTTAAATATATTCCAAAGAAACAAGTTAAAAAAGCTTTTAAAAAAATAGACGCCTCAAATAGCCCTTTTAAAATCTTGAAAAATTTAAATTTAAATTAATGATTAATTTTTTTAAAAATAATGAAAATGATAAATCAGATAATGACTCATATTCTAAAATTGCAGCTCTACTAATGCATGCTGCAAAAATTGATGAGAATTATGAAAAAGAAGAAGAGAATATTATTAAGAAAACTTTAATGGAATTAGGTGCGCAAGAAAAAGATATGGATAAATTGATAACGGAAGCATTAATCATTGAAGAAAATTCAAATCAAATATTAGATTTTACTAAAGAGGTTAAAAACCTTCCTAATTCTGATAAAATTAAGATTATTAAATCTCTTTGGAAAATTATTTATTCAAATAATAATGCAGATGTATATGAGACAAATTTGATGCGGAGACTTGCAGGGTTATTGTATATAGATGCCAAAACTATGGGAGACATAAAAGAAAAAGTAAAAAAAGAATCGAAAAAATGACCTATGTAGTAAACGAAAAATGTATTAAATGTAAATTGATGGACTGTGTAGAAGTTTGTCCAGTTGATTGTTTTTATGAAGGCAAAAATATGCTTGTAATTAAACCGGAGGAGTGTATAGATTGTGGCGTTTGTGAGCCAGAATGTCCAGTTGATGCTATTGTTGCTGACACGGAAGCTGGTAACGAAAAATGGTTGGAATTAAATACAAAGTATTCTGAAATTTGGCCTAATATAACAGAAAAAAAAGATCCTCCATTGGATCACGATGAGTATAAAAATGAAGAAAATAAATACGAAAAATATTTTAACGAAAATCTTTAAAAAAAAAGTTAAAAAAAAAATAAAAAAAGTTACCTCAAAAATAGTAAAAAAAACAAAGACTGAGGTAATCAAAAAAAAATCTGTTAAAGCTAAATCAAAATTAATTAAAGCAACTTTAAATAAATCTAAAAAGAATACAAAAACTTCTGCAAAAAAAGCTATTCCAGAAAAAATAGAAACAAAAAATAACAATTTAAGAATTTCAAAAAATAATGAACTAAAGCCTGAAATTAAAAAAGTTAAAAAACAAGAAACGGAAAAAAAAGAATATAAAGTTAAAGACTATGTTGTTTACCCTAAGCATGGTGTCGGCCAAATAACTGAATTCAAAAAAATAAATATTGGAGGAATTGATGTTGAGGCTTATGTTCTAAAATTTGAAAAAGATAAAGCCAATGGAATGGTTCCGGTTAATAAACAATCTCATCTTAGACCACTAGCAACAATTAATCAGGTAAATAAATGTATTTCTATTTTAAAAAGTAAACCAAAAATTAAAAGATCAATGTGGAGTAGAAGAGCGCAGGAATATGAGGCTAAAATTTCTTCAGGTAAAATTTATGAACTGGCTGAAGTTGTGCGTGACTTAAATAAGGGTGATGATTTAATGGTGGATCAATCTTATAGTGAAAGACAACTTTTTGAAAAAGCCTATGAGAGAATTTTGTCGGAATTTCAAATAATAATGGGTTTGTCATTAGAAGATACACAAAAAAAATTGGACAAAGCTTTAAAACGTAATCAAGAAAACCAAGAGAAAAATATTCCTAAACCTACTAAGCAATCAAATTTACAAACTTTAGAATCTGATCAAATTTCTGAGTCAAAAGATTAGATAAAATTTTAGGCAAAAAAAAACGCCTCTCACACGAATCGTTATGAGAAGCGTTTTTTGAAAAGATTAAGAGACTATCTTTTTCTTCTTCTCTTAGCTTTTTTAGCTTTTTTAGCTTTTTTCTTTGTTTTCTTTTTAGCTTTTTTAGCTTTTCTTCTTGTAGCCATCTTTAGCTCCCTGTTTAAGTTAAACGAATCAAAGTGATTCGTTATTAACTTATTTTTATTTTTTTATATAGGTGATGTCAATTCTTTAATTAATAAAAAATTTTTCAATAATTTTTTTTAAAAAAATTATTATTCTTTTTTTTTATTACTTAAAAAAGTTAACGTTTATGCGATTAATAAACTGTTTTTAAAATTTAAATTAAAAAAAGTTTTTCTAGTTCTAATTTATAATTTTTTATAATTTTATATCTTTTTAATTTTAAAGTTGGTGTCATCATGCCATTTTCAATTGTGAATTGATCTTTAATAATAATAAATTTTTTTATTTTTTCTATTTTAGTTAAATTTTTATTTATTTTTTCTATTTCTTCTTGAATTGTTTTGTCTTCAATTCCTTTTATTTCTTTTTTTAAAACAATTAAGCAAATTAAAAATGGTTTGTTATCTCCATAAACTAAAGTTTGATCTATAAAATCAATTTTATTCAAATCATTTTCAATCTTAATTGGAGAAATATTCTCTCCGCCTGGTGTTATTATAATATCCTTTTTTCTATCAGTTATTTTTAAAAATTCCCCATCAAATTCACCTATGTCTCCAGTATACAACCATCCATCTTTTAAAACTTTATTTGTCTCTTCTTGATTTTTCCAGTACCCCAACATAACATTTTCACCTTTGACTAATATTTCTCCATCATCTGCAATTTTTACTAAATTTCCTTTAAATGGAGGCCCAACTGTTTCAACTCTAATATCCTCGATAAAATTACAGCTAACTACTGGTGATGTTTCTGTTAACCCATATCCCTGAAGTGTTGGTAATCCTATAGCATTTAAAAATAAACCTACTTCTTTGTCTAAAGCACCTCCTCCTGAAACGAATGCTTTCAAAGATCCTCCAAATTGATGTTTAATTTTTTTTCTTACTATTTTTTCACATATAAAATCAATGAAATTTTCAAAAAATGTAAGGTTATCTTTTTTAAGTTTTTTTTTTCCCAAATTAATAGTTTGTTGTAATAGTATTTTTTTTAATCCTCTAGCCTTACCAAAAGTAGTATTAATTTTTTGATACAAATTTTGATAAAATCTTGGAACAGCTGTCATAATTTCAGGAGAACAATCATTCATGTTTTTTATAAGCTTATCTATGCTTTCAGCATAATAAACTCTTGCTGCTACTATAATTTGAACAAATTGAACTGTATGCTCATATGAATGAGATAGTGGGAGCCATGTTAAAAATTTTGGTCTATCTGAAATAAATGATGATAATAAATATTGAGCCCCCTCACAATTATTGAGTATTCCTCCATGACTTAACATTACACCTTTTGGGTTTCCTTGGGTGCCAGAGGTATAAATAATACAAGCAATATCTTTTCTTTGAATTTTTAGATTAATAAATTTTTTTTTATCATAATGATTTTTTTGAAAAACTTTTTTAATATCTAAAATTATCTCGTTTTGATGTTCTTTTTCATAGTCGAAAATTATAATTTTTTTAATAAACTCTTTTTTAGGAATAATATTTTTTAATTTGTTGTATTGAGTCTTATTTGAAACAATAACTACAGTTGGTGTACAATCATCAATTATATATTCATAATCTCTTTCTAAATATGTGGTGTAAGCTGGAACAGTTACACCCTCCGAAAGCATAATGGAAAGATCTGATATCATCCACTCAGGCCTATTTTCAGATACCAATAAACATCTTTCACCCTTTTTTATATATTGTGATATTTCTTCTGATAATTTAATTATATTTGAATAAACATCTTCCCATGTATATTTCTTTTGAAATTCTTTTAAAGATTGTAGAAAAATATCTTCTTTATTTTGTTTTTCATATTGTTCATGAAACAATTCTAATAAATTATTAATTTTATTTACTTGCATAATATTTGGTGGGCGAAGAGAGAATCGAACTCTCACTTCTTGCGAAACACGATTTTGAGTCGTGCGCGTCTACCAGTTCCGCCACTCGCCCTGATTTCTCCTTATTATAAATATAAAATTAAATAGTATAAGAACTTAATTTATATTAAAACCAAAAAATGATTATAAAATTATATCAAAAATGTCTAAAACTTGCCGCTCACAAGAGTTCAAAAATTTTTTTGGCAATAGTCTCTTTTATAGAAAGTTCTTTTTTTCCAATACCACCTGATGTCATGATTGTGCCAATGGTAATTGCAAAAAGAAATGATTTTATAAAAATTTTCTTAATCGCAACACTATTTTCTGTATTTGGTGGTATACTCGGTTACTTCATAGGTTCTTCATTCTTAGAAATTTCAATGAATGTTTTAAAATTCTATGACTATGAAGATAAGGTTTTAGTTTTAAAAAATCAGCTTATAAGTAATACAGGTGTTTATATTTGGATTGTAACCCTATTTCTTGCTGGTTTTACGCCCTTACCTTTTAAGGTTTTTACTATAACCAGTGGCATGATTGGTTTTAACTTATTTACGTTTGTAGTGATTTGTTTAATTTCAAGAGGCTTAAGATTTTTTATTGTATCCTATTTATCTTTTAAATTTGGACATACTTTTAATAGATTTATGAAAACTGAAGCTGGCAAGTGGTTTACAATTTTAGGTTTTTTAATAGTAGCTATTTTGGCTGTGATATATTTTATTATCAAATAATATGTACAAAATTAAAAATAAAATTTCACTGTATTTGATATTAATATTTAGTGTTTTTGCAATTATTTCTGCTTACTTCATTCAATATGTACTTGGCCACAAGCCTTGCAATTTATGCCTTATTGAAAGAATACCATTCGTAATATCAATTATAATTATTTCGTTATTCTTATTTTATAAAAAATATGAAAAAAATTTATTGATCTCACTTAGTATAATTTTTTTTGTATTGTCATTAATTTCAATCTATCACTTCGGAATCGAGCAAGGATTTATAAAAGAATCTTTAGTTTGTGAATTGGATGTAAATATAGAAAATTTATCTAAAGAAAACGTCTTAAATCAACTAAATAAGATGCCAATAAGTTGTAAAGATGTTACTTTTAAAATTGTAGGATTATCCCTTGCGACTATAAATATTTTTACTTCATTAATATTGAGCCTTATAACTTTAAAATTATTTTTAAATTATGAAAAAAACAAATAAAAATTTATTAGAAGAGTTTATAAGAGTAGATCACGCTGGAGAGAGAGGAGCGATTAAAATTTATGAAGGACAATTGTTGGCACTTAATACATTTATCAAAGACAGTAAATTAAAAAAGAAAATAGAGGAAATGAAAATTCATGAAAAAGAACATTGTGATTACTTTGAAAATGAGATTAAAAAAAGAAACATTACACCTACAAAATTTTTGCCTTTATGGGACTTGCTTGGTGTAAGTTTGGGTTTTGGGTCCACAATTTTAGGTAAAAAAGCTGCTATGCTTTGTACAGCTTCTGTTGAAGAAGTTATAGATGAGCACTATGCGAATCAAATTAAATGTCTTGGATCTGATGAAAAAAAATTAAAAGATAAAATCATAAAATTTAGAGAAGATGAATTACATCACAAGGATATTGCTTATGAAGAGGGTGCTACCAAAAAAGGGTTATATTCTGTATTAGATAAAATTATTAAAACTGGATCAAAAATCGCAATTAACATATCTGAAAAAATTTAGTTTAAGTTTCTAACTCAACGTCCCAATACAGATAATCCATCCAACTCTTATGAAGAAAATTTGGAGGAAAATTTTTACCATTCTTATGTAAATCTTCAGTTGATGGTTGAAAAGGTTCTTGAGTAAGTGCCATACCTGAGTATTTTAAAAGTCTTCCTCCCTTTTTAACGTTACAGGCTGAGCAGGCAGTTACTACATTATCCCAGTTTGTTTGACCTCCTTTAGATCTAGGCAATAGATGATCAAAGGTTAACTCATCTCCACTTCCACAATATTGACAAGAAAACTTATCTCTTAAAAAAACATTAAATCTTGTAAAACTTGGATTTGATTGAGGTTTAATAAAACTTTTTAATGCTATTACGCTGGGCAACTTCATATTAAAAGATGGACTTCTAATTATTCTATCATAATTACTCACAATGCTTACTCTGTCCAAAAAAACTGATTTTATTGAATCTTGCCAGCTCCATAAAGACAAAGGGTAGTAACTTAAAGGTCTATAATCAGCATTTAAAACTAACGCTGGACACTTTTCCAATGATAAATTTTGATCAGCAAAGTTCATATCCAAAATCTTAACTGAAAAGAATTATTTTAGCAATATGTAGAAAGTGTATTTTTATTAAATAATTTTAAACTTTTAAATTATCTTTTATATAATTTAATGCATAACTTGAGGCCTCAACAGGTATATGATGCGAGCAATCTTTTATCATTTTTGTTTCAACTTCAACATTATTTCTCATCAAAAAATCTTTTGCTTCTAATAAAAAAGTTGGTGAAACAACTTCATCTGAATCACCATGAATTAAAAGCATTTTTGTTGATGAAGTTTTTTTCTTAACGAGATCTTCTTGATTAATTATTTTACCTGAAAAACCAACTATACAACAAAAATTTTCATTATTAATTAATCCTAGATTTATAGAAATCATACAACCTTGACTAAATCCTGATAAGCATATTTGAGAATTTTTTAAATCATATTGATTCTTTACTTCATCAATAAATTCTCTAAGTTTTATTTCTGCTTTTTTTGATTCTTCTAAAATATATTGTGGATCATCTTTTGTTAAATCAAACCACTGAAATCCTGAAGGATTAATTGAACACTTTTCATGTCCGTCTGGACATAAAAAAATAGTATTGGGTAAAAATCTTTTCCAAGCTAACGTTAGCATGCTTATATCTCTTCCATCACCACCATATCCATGAAGTAAAATCACTGCATTTTTAATAGGAATACCACTTTCTGGTTTAACAATTGTTGTTGTTAGGCAAAATGTCATAGACAGTTTTTTATGTTTTATATTAAGAAAAAAACTTTACAATATAATTATGTTTTCTGGAACATTAGTTAAAATAATTAGTATTGTTTTATTGATAGTAGTAGCAGTTGTGCTGATACTTGGTATTGGTACTTTATTCAAAGGTGGAAAAACAAGTAAAAAATACTCAAATAAATTAATGCAGTTAAGAGTGCTTTTACAATTTATAGCAATAGTATTCTTGGTATCTTTTGCTTATTTTTTTAAAGATTAATTAAAATTTTTTAGCCAGTTAATAAATTCTTCATCATTAAAATCAATTGATCCTATAATCCTGGCAAATTCTTTTCCCTCTTTATTAAAAATTATAGATGTTGGAACTCCTCTTAAGCTAAATTTTTTAGCCAACATAACTGTAGGATCAAAATAAATATTTAAATTTTTAATATTTAATTCTTTAAAGAAAGCTTCTGATTTTAATATATTTTCCTGGCCTATATTTATTGGAAGTACTATTAAATTATTAAGTTTTTCGTTAGATTGTAAATTATCTAATGATGGCATTTCTTCTCTACAAGGAGCACACCAGGTTGCCCAAAAATTTAAAACTATTAATTTTCCCTTATAATTAGATAAATTCATGTTTTTTTGATTTTTATCTTTAAAAATTACCTCTTCATAAGCTATGGGTTTTTTTATCAAAACTAAATTTTTTATGTTTGGTTTATCTAAAGCATAACCAAGATTGGCTGTTATTAGATAAATAAATATTATTAATAATTTCATACTAAATATGTATAATTAACTACCATGGTAAAAAATAAAAACAATACAGCAATATGGTCCTCTAGAATAAACCAAGATGTCTCCAAATTATTTCTAAAAGTTGGTAATTCTATAAATGTTGATAAAAAACTTTTCAAAGAAGATATTTTAGGATCAATTGTGCATACTGAAATGCTATTTAGACAAAAAATTATTTCTTTTAAAATTAAGAATAAAATAATTTTTGGTTTAAATAAAATTGAAAAAGAAATTTTAAAAGATAAATTTGAATATAAAAGTAAATTTGAGGATATTCACATGAATATTGAAAAAAGATTATTTCAAATTATAGGAGAAGAAGCAGGATATATTCATACTGCTAGATCTAGAAATGATCAGGTAATTACAGATTTTAAAATGTGGACTACAAAAGCAACTGAAAAAATTTGTAAAAATTTGGACAATATAATTAAAACTATCCTTAAAATTTCAGAAAAAAATATTGAAACTATAATGCCAGGTTTCACTCATTTAAAAAATGCTCAAGCTGTATCATTTGCACATTATACGATGGCTTATGTAGAAATGTTTAATAGAGATAAAAAAAGGTTTACTTACAATCTAGAAAATTTATCTGAATGTCCTCTTGGTGTTGCTGCTCTAACTGGCACTTCATTTAATATTGATAGAAACTTTACGTCAAAAAAACTTGGATTTAAAAGACCAACAAATAATTCAATAGATACTGTTGCAGATAGAGACTTTGTTTTGGATTTTTTATATAGTGTATCAGTTTGTTCCATGCACATTTCAAGGATAGCCGAAGAATTGATCATTTGGAATTCTGACGGTTTTAATTTAATTAATCTTTCAGACAAGGTTGTAACTGGATCTTCAATAATGCCTCAGAAAAAGAATCCTGATTTATTAGAATACTTGAGAGGGAAAACAGGGTCAACCTATGGAAATTTATTTTCTATGCTAACAATATTAAAAGGGCTTCCCATATCTTATTTTAAAGATCTTCAAGATGATAAGGAGTTACTATTTAAATCTGATAAAATTCTTAATGACTGTATATCAATCCTAAACGAAGTTCTTAAAAATCTAAAACCTAATAAACAACAAATGATAAATCTTGCAAGTATTGGTTATACTACTGCTACTGATTTAGCTGATTATCTTGTAAAAAATCATTCTATGCCTTTTAGAAAAGCATATCAAACTACTGCATCAATTGTTAATTTTGCAGAAAGAAAAAATAAAAAATTAAGTGAACTGAATATTGAAGAAATAAAAAAAATTGAACCTAAACTTACAATTGAAATATTAAAGATATTTAATGTAAAAAACTCTGTAAACTCAAAAAAATCATATGGTGGAACATCTTTTGATAATATTAAAAAAATGATAATGAAATATAAAAAAATGATAAAATGATAAAAAGAATAATTATAATTTCAATATTTTGTACTTTGCTTTTTTCTTGCGGAAAAAAAGGTGATCCTGAATACAAGGGAAGTAAAAATAATACTTTTATACTAAAAGTTTAATGAGATATATTGATAAAAAACTCACAATTGAAAAAGTTAAGATTAACGATATTGTAAAAAAATATGGCACCCCAACATACTGTTATTCGTATGGGCAGTTAAAAGAAAATATAAATAATTTTAAAAAAAGTTTTAACTCATTTTCACCATTAATATGCTTTGCAATTAAATCTAATACAAATGTAAGCCTGATAAGAGAAATAAAAAAACTAGGATTAGGTGCAGATGTTGTTTCTATTGGAGAATTAATGATGGCTTTAAAGGCTGGTATTGATCCAACAAAAATTGTTTTTTCTGGCGTAGGGAAAACAACAGCTGAGATAAGTTTTGCTATAGATAAAAAGATTTTATTAATAAATGCTGAGTCTAAAAGTGAAGTTATTGAAATTGAAAAAATTGCAAGATTAAAAAAAAAAATAATTAACATAGGCATTAGGTTAAATCCCAATACAGATGCCAAAACGTTAAAACAAATTTCAACTGGTAAAAAAGAAAATAAATTTGGTGTTGGAGAAAAGACTTTTTTTAAGCTAGTTGATTATGCTAAATTTTCAAAAAATATTAACTTAAAATGTTTGAGTGTTCATATAGGAAGTCAAATTTTAGATTATAAGCCTTATCAAAAAATGCTAAATGTAGTAAATAGGATTATTAAAAAATGTAATCATAAGTTTGAATTTATTGATCTCGGTGGTGGAATGGGAATATCTTATGAGCAAAATAATAAAAAGTTTAATTATCAAAAATTTAATGTGATCATCAAAAAATTTTTAAAAAATCATAAATCTAAAATAATATTTGAACCTGGAAGATCAATAGTTGGAAACATAGGTTATCTAATTTCAAAAGTGATCTATATAAAAGAAAATGAGAATAAAAATTTTATTATATTAGATGCTGCTATGAATGATCTTATGAGACCGGCATTGTATGGTGCCAATCATAGAACTCTACCTGCATTTAAAAAAAAAAAAATTTCAAAAAAAATTTATGAATTTGTAGGCCCAATTTGTGAAAGTACAGATAAGTTTACAGTCTTAAAAAAATTTCAAAAATTAGAAGAAAAAGACATTATTGTAATGTGCGATGTTGGTGCTTACGGAATGTCATTAAGTTCAAATTATAATTTAAGACCAAAACCAGCCGAAATACTAATTAAAAGATCTAAAATCAATGTTATTAAAAAAAGACAAAAACTAATTGATATAATTTAGTTTTTGAAATGATGATAAGAAACTTTTTATTTTCCGTATTTTTTTTTACAGGAATTATATTTATTTCTTTAATATTTCTCCCAGCACTTATTTTACCAAAAAAAGTGGTTTTATTTGGTGGAAAAATTATGGGTCAATGGGCTTCATTTTGCCTACAATTTTTTTTATCTACAAAAATAATTATTAAAGGTAAAGAAAATATAGTTAAAGATAAAAAGTTTTTTATAGCAGCTTCACATCAATCAATGTTTGAAACTTTTTTTTTACAAACTATTTTTAATAGTCCCGTTTTTATTTTAAAGAAAGAATTATTAATGATACCTGTTTTTGGTTGGTATCTTAAAAAAATAGGCTCAATTTCCATTAAAAGAAATAGAATATCAAAAGATAATCTTAATTTTTTTGATGATATTTCGAGACAAATCTTATCTTCAGACAGACCATTAATAATTTTTCCTCAGGGAACAAGATTACCGCCTGAAGACCGCACATCTTTCAAAAAAGGTTCTGGTAGAATTTATGAAGAGCTAAATATTTCTTGTTTACCTGTTGCTATTAATTCGGGACATACTTGGCCTAAATATGGTCATAAAAAAATTAAAAACACTTTAACAGTTTCAATTTTAAAACCTATTGAGCCTGGATTAAAAAAAGAAATTTTTTTAAAAAAATTAGAGAATGATATTTATTCTGAGCTTGATGTTTTAAACTAACCTTTCATTGGCATTACAACGAAAATACTATCAAAATCACCTGGATCTTTAATTAAAGCTGGAGAACTTGTATCATTAAAAAATATTTCAATTTTATCTCCATCTAACTGCGATGCAACATCAATTAAATATCGTGAATTAAAACTAATCTCCAAATCATGATCAAAACTTACATTTAAACTTTCTTTACCATCACCACTGTTAGCATTATTAACAGATAAATTTAAAACATCTTTTGATAAATTAAATTTAACACCATCTTTTTTATCTAATGAAACAGAGGCAACTCTGTCAACAGAGTCTAAAAATAATTTTAGATCAATTTCTAATTTTTTTTTATTATTTTTTGGTATCACTTGAATGTAATTAGGAAACTTTCCATCAATTAGTTTTGATATTAAAATACTATTATTTAGTTCAAATTTAATTTTTGATTTTACATTTGAAATTTTAACATCACCGTCGTAACTCTCTAATAAAGAGCATAATTGAAATATAGTTTTTTTTGGTAAAATAATTGGTTCAAAATCAACTTTTTGGTCTAATTGAATTTTTGATATAGACATTCTGTGACTGTCAGTAGCTGCTGCAGTTAAAAAATTTTTATCTTCTATCTCTGTCTGATGAAAAAAAATTCCACTTAAATAATGTCTTGTTTCATCGTTAGAAACTGAAAATTTACATTTATTTAATAATTTTAATAACTGTTTTGACTTTATTAAAAATTCATTTTGATTAAAGTTTTCATCCGTTAATGGAAATTCAGATGGACTCATGCAGTTAAGATTAAAAATTGACTTTTCAGACTCTACTTGCAATTTATTAACATCCGTTAAAGACAAATTGATTTTTTTTCCTGAAGAGAATTTTCTTATAATATCATAAATAGTTGATGAAGTTGTAGTTGTATTTCCCTCTTCAAGAATCTCTACATTATCAATCGTGTGAATAAATATTAAATCTAGGTCTGTTGCTGTAATTGTTAAATTTGAATTGCCAACATTTAATAAAACATTTGACAAAATTGGCAGAGTACTTCTTTTTTCTATTACTCCTTGACAATAATTTAAGGCTTGTTGAAAATCTTGCTGATTTACGTTAAATTTCATTTTCTTTATTGTATAGTATCTGATTTTTTAAATTATTAATATTGTTAGTCATTTCTAAATCATTTTCTTTAAGTTTTTCAATTGTTTTAACAGAATGTATGATTGTCGTATGATCTCTATTAGAAAATTCCCTGCCTATTTCTGGCAAAGATTTAGAGGTTAGAATTTTGGTTAAATAAATTGCAGTTTGCCTTGGTCTTACAAGATATCTTGATCTTCTGGAAGAAAGCATTTCATTTTTGCTTATTTTGAAAAATTTGCACACTGTAGTCTGTATCAAATCTATTGTTACTTTGTTTTCGCCTATATTTAATAAATCTTTTAATACCACCTTAACTTCAGACAAATTTGGAGATTTATCATATATTCTTGAAAAAGAGACTACTCTGTTAAGAGCTCCAACTAATTCTCTTATGCTTGTTTTTATTTCAGTACTAATAAATTTTTGTATTTCTTCGGAAATATTTAGTTGGTTAGCATAAAAACCATTAAGTTCCTCTGCTTTTTGTTTTACAATATTGTTTCTAAGTTCGGCATCTGGTTTTTGGATATCTACAACTAAACCACCAGCAAATCTTGATTTGATTCTGTCTTGAATTCTAGATAATTTATTTGGTGCTCTATCGGCAGAAATTATTATCTGAGACCCTTTATCTAACAGAGCATTAAACGTATGAAAAAACTCTTCTTGCATTGCTTCTTTGCCATTCATAAATTGAATATCATCTATTAATAAAATATCTGTATTTCTAAAATATTCTTTAAATCTTACCATATCATTGGACTTAATTGATTTAACAAATTGATACATAAATCGTTCGGCAGAAATGAACATTACTTTATGTTTTTCTTTGAGTGAAAGTCCTATTGAATTTAATAAATGAGTTTTACCCATCCCTACACCACCATAAATGTAAAGAGGATTATAATGAGATATGTTTTCTGAAACTTTTAATGATGCTTCATACGCTAATTTGTTACTTTTTCCCGTTACAAAATTATCAAATCGTTTATTAGGATCAATTCTATTATACTGTAAATACGTATCTTTAATAAATGAAACATTTACATCTTTTTCATTTGATGAAATATTGTCTTTAACTGCGTGGTCTGTTTCTTTTTCTATAATCTTAAATTCAATTCTGGTTAAATCTTTTTTATATCTTTTTATAATTTGTAAAATTTGGTCCAAATATCTTGAGGTTATCCAATCTCTAATAAATCTTGTTGACACAGAAAGCAGAACATAGTTGTTCATTTCTTCAATAAAATCTATTTTTCTAAGCCAGCTATCGTATATATCGGTTCCAAGCTTATTCTTCATGTCTCTTTGAATAAGAGACCAATCTATACCCTGTGAAGAAGTATTTTCTAAATTTTGAGTAATATTATTTATAGACATAAACTTTTAGGAATAAACTCAGTTAGAAGCAAAATAAATTTTTTGCAATAAATTTTTTAAAAAAAAATAATAAATATAAACTTTTTAAGTGAATCGTTTTTAACGAGAATAATTTTACAGTATTTTTTTTTAATTAATTTTGAATTATTATAAAAAATAGTTTGTAAAATTTAAAATCTGTGAATACAAATTTATAAGTAAAAAGATTGTTTTAATGATAAAATCTAGATGTAGTATAGATTGTCTTAAATTTTTTCTTATCTAGTATGAATATATTTTTTTGAATTTTGTTAACAACTCTAGGTGGTTATTTAGAGTGCAGAAATCTTCTTTGTTATTCTTGAAACATTCCTTGAAGCATTAGCTTTTTTAATAATTCCAGTCTTTGCAACTTTCATTAACTCCGAATTCAACTTGGGTAAGAATTTCAAAGCTTCAGCTTTCTTCTTATCTTCAAGTAAAAGGTTCATTTTCTTTATTGCATTTCTATATTTACTTCTACGAGCCTTATTAACTAAAGTTTGTGTAGTAATTCTCCTAATTCTTTTAATCGCTGATTTAGTGTTTGCCATATGCGCAGTGGTATAACTCGAGAACTTCTAGTGGTCAATAGAATAATTCTCTAATTTTGACAAGTATTGCAAAAAAAAGTTGACCTATTGGATATGAATATTTTCTTAATCTTGCCAGTGCATTTCATTTTTGAACAATTTAGATTTTCTCTTTGATAAACCTTAAATTCTTTTTGAAAATTTCCACTTTTTCCAGAGATATTTCGAAAATCACGAATACTTGAGCCACCTTTTTTAATTGCATTATTAAGTACTACTCTTGAAAAATAAATAATTTTTCTGCATTCTTTTTGGTTTAGTTTCATTGCACATTTTTTTGGATTAATTTTACTTAAAAATAAAATTTCACTCGCATAAATATTTCCAATTCCAGATACAAATTTTTGATCTATTAAAAAACTTTTAATATCTTTTCTTTTATTTAAAAAATATTTTAATACATATTTTAAATTAAATTTTTTTGATAATGGTTCAGGTCCTAAATGACTAAATCTATTTATAAGATCTTTTTGATTTTCTATAAATTTAAAAAATCCAAATCGTCTAGGATCATTATATATAATGCTTAAATCATGAAATTGTATTTCAACATGATTATGTTTTAATGGAAGTCCCGGTGAATTATAAAAACTAGTATTGGTAAAATTATTATGATTATTTTTGTTTATTAAATGAACAGTGCCCGACATACCAAGATGAATTAAACAAAAGGATTTATCTGAAAAATTCAAAATCAAATACTTTGAAAATCTAGTTACTTTACTTATAATTTTATTTTTTAATAGTTTTTCGAATTTTAAAGGAATTTTTAACCGCAGGTTTCTGTTTTTGATTATTACTTTTTTGATTTTTTTGTATTTTATTTTTTTAGCTAGAGATTGCTTTACTATTTCTACTTCTGGTAATTCTGGCATTTGATACTATATTATCAATAAATAATAAATTTAATATGCAACAATATCTCCAAAATAAAAAAGGCCTTGTTCAAAGTGTCTTTGATAGTGTCTACGATAAATATGACTTAATGAATGATTTTATGTCTTTAGGAATTCATAGAATTTGGAAAAAAGATTTATTGCAATTAATGAATCCCTCAAGAGATAAAACTTTAATTGATGTTGCTTGTGGAACTGGTGATATTGTTAAACTTTTTTTAGACTTAACTGATAATAAAAGTAAAATTTTTTGTGTAGATCCAAACAAAGGAATGATCAATAAAGGCAAAACAAAATTAAATTTATATAAAAATATTGATTGGATAACTGCTCCAGCAGAAAAATTGCCTATTAAGAATAGTTCTTGTGATTATTACACAATTAGTTTTGGACTACGTAATGTCAAGAACCTCAATAAAGCACTGTCAGAAGCATATCGTGTTTTAAAACCAGGTGGCAGATATTTGTGTTTAGAATTTTCAAAAATTCAGAACTCAAATCTAGATTTTATCTATAAAAATTATTCAAAGCTTATTCCTTTGATAGGAAAAGCTGTTGTGGGACAAAAAAAACCTTATGATTATTTAATTAAAAGTATTGATGAGTTTATAAATCAGGAAGATTTAATTTATTTAATGCAAAAAAATAAATTTAAAAATTGTACTTACAGAAATTTATCTGGTGGAATTGTAGCGATTCACTCTGGTTGGAAAGTCTAATGCTTAAAAAATTATTTTTATTATTTAAGTTAGGAAGAAAATTGGCAAAATCTGATGCGTTATCCATTGTTTCTAAATTCCAAAAACCACCTTTAGCTATTAAGGTTTTATTCCAAATACTTTCTTTTTCTTTCACCACTCCTGATAAATCAAGCCTCAATCAGAATGAAGGGGAAAAACTTTCTAAATCTTTGCAATCTATGGGAACCACTTTTATTAAATTGGGTCAATTTTTAGTTACCAGACCTGATATTATTGGAGATGAATTAGCAAAGCAATTAGAAGGTTTACAAGATAGGTTACCAGCTTTTTCTTTATCAGAAGCAGAATCAATAATTAAAAAAGATTTAGGAATGGAAACTTTTAATTCGATAATTGATTTGAGTGAACCTGTTGCTGCAGCATCGATAGCACAAGTGCATAAAGCTAAGATAAATGATGAGGGCACAATAAAAGATGTTGCTATTAAAATATTAAGACCTGATATTAAAAAAATATTTAATGAAGAAATAGATGCTTTAATGCTTTTTGCCTTTATAGTTGAGTCATTCATTAAAAAAACAAAACGTTTAAAATTAGTAGAAGTTGTTTTTTTACTTAAAGAAATAACTAATTTAGAAATGGATTTGAGATTTGAAGCAGCAGCAGCAAATGAATATGCTGAAAATACAAAAAATGATATGGGTTTTAGAGTACCTACTATATATTGGAATTTTACCAGCGAAAATGTAATGACACTTGATTGGGTTGAAGGTGTTTCTATTCGTGAAACTGAAAATTTACAAAAAAGAAATATTGATACCAAAAGAATTGCATCTGATATCATTCAACATTTTTTAAGACATGCCGTAAGAGATGGATTTTTTCATGCAGATATGCATCAAGGAAATATATTCATTGATAAAAATGGTCTAATTGTCCCAATAGATTTTGGTATAATGGGTAGGTTAGACAATCTAAGTAAAAGGTTCTTAGCTGAAATTTTATTTGGTTTCATTCAACGAGATTATAAAAAAGTCGCTGAAGTGCATTTAGTTGCCGGTCTTGTTCCAAAGGATGTACCAGTAAGTGATTTAGCACAAGCATTAAGATCAATTGGTGAACCAATTTTTGGACAATCTGTAAAAGATATTTCTGGAGGCAAGTTATTAAAACAACTTTTTGATGTAACAGAGAAATTTAATATGCAAACCCAGCCTCAATTATTAATGTTACAAAAAACAATGGTTGTTGTTGAGGGTGTTGCTAGAAAATTAAATCCTGATACCAATATATGGAAAACTTCAAAACCAATCTTGGAAAACTGGTTAATAGAGACAAAAGATCCAATAAACACGCTTAATGAAAGTTTAAAAACTACAACTGAAGTAATTAAAAGATTGCCTGATTTTCCTGAAGTAATGGATAAAGCTAATCAAGCACTAACGTTTTTAGCAAGTGGCCAGATCCCTCAAAACTCTAATTCATTTACAGCACTAAATGAAAAGAGATCTGAAATGATTGCGTTTAGAAATCAGTCTATTGTTGGCTTATTACTGCTTGTAATTTTTGGTCTATTAGTATTTTAATTTGCACAATGAATAGTTTATTAAAAAAAAAAATACTTTTAATAATATGTGGTGGTATCTCAGCTTATAAAAGCTTGGAACTGATTAGATCATTGAAGAAGCAAGGGTCAGAGGTTAAAACCATTCTCACTAAAAATGCTAAACAGTTTGTAACCTCTTTATCAGTAGTTTCACTTTCTGGAGAAAAAGTTTACGATGACCTTTTTAATCCAGAAAATGAGGCAGAAATGGATCATATTGCATTATCAAGGTGGGCTGACTTGATTCTTGTTGCTCCAGCTACTGCAAATACTATCTCAAAATTAAGCTCAGGTTTTTCAGATGATCTTGCTTCAACAGTAATTTTAGCCTCTGATAAAGATATATTTTTAGCACCTGCGATGAATGTTAGAATGTGGGAACATCCATCAACTAAAGAAAATCTTAATAAATTAAAATCTTTTGGTTATAATATAATTGGTCCAGAAATTGGGGATATGGCATGTGGAGAGTTTGGGGAAGGTAAAATGACTGAGCCAAATGATATTGTTCAGAAAATTGATTTATATTTTTATGAAATAAATAAAAATAATAAATTAAAAGCATTAGTGACTGCCGGACCAACTAACGAGTATATTGACCCTGTGAGATTCATAACTAATAAATCTTCTGGAAAGCAAGGATATGCTATTGCAAAATCACTATCTAAAAATGGATTTCAAACAACCCTAATTTCTGGTCCTACAAATCTTAAAGTTGATAGTAATATAAATTTGATCGAAGTGGAAACAGCAGACCAAATGTTTAAAGCTACACAGGATAATTTGCCTGTAGATGTCGCAATCTTTTCAGCTGCGGTTGCAGACTTTAAAATTACAAAACAAAATAATAATAAAATAAAAAAACAAGATAATTTACATTTAGAGCTTGAAAAAAATATTGATATTTTAAATTATATATCAAAACATAATTCTCTACGACCAAAACTGGTTATTGGATTTGCTGCCGAAACCAACAATATTGAAACCAACGCCAAAAAAAAACTAACAGAAAAAAGTTGTGATTGGATAGTTGCAAACGATGTCTCAAATAAATCTATTGGATTTAACTCTGATTTTAATGAGGTTTCAATTTTTTATAGAAATAATGACATTAAAGATGAAAAACTTAAGATAAAAAGTAAATCAGAAATTTCTGATGAAATAGTAAACAGAGTTATAAAACAACTTAATTAAAATTTAGTGACAAAAGTATTAATAAAAAGATTAAACTCTAATGTAGAACTGCCTACTTATAAAACTAAAGGTGCATCTGGGATGGATTTAATGGCTTGTATTCAAGGATCAATCAAAATACCACCTAATAGCTCATATTTGGTTCCCACAGGTCTCTCAATGGCGTTTTCAGCGGATTACGAAGTTCAAATACGTCCTCGCTCTGGTCTAGCTGCAAAAAATAATATCACAGTTTTAAATACACCCGGAACTATCGATAGTGACTACAGAGGTGAAATAAAAGTTATTCTGTTTAATCATGGCACTGAGGATTTTTTAATTAACAACAAAGACAGAATAGCACAAATGATTTTAGTGCCTGTTATTAAAATGAATTTAGAGGAAACAGACAGTTTGCCTGATAGCATAAGAGGTGAGGGCGGGTTTGGTTCTACAGGAAAATGAATAGCCAATTAAATAAAAGTTTAATTGAAAGATTTTCAAGACAAATTATTCTAAAAGATATTGGTACCATTGGTCAAAAAAAAATTTTAGCCTCAAAAGTCTTGATTATCGGTGTGGGAGGATTAGGGTCTCCTGTTGCAGAATTTCTTTCACGGGCTGGAGTTGGTACAATAGGAATTGTGGACAACGACAAAGTTAGTCTCTCTAATTTACATCGACAAAGTCTTTATACATCATTAAGCATAGGAAAACTTAAAGTTAAAATAGCAAAAGAAGAAATAAAAAAAATTAACAATAATATAAAAGTTAAAACTTATAGGTTTAGATTAGACAGTAAAAATTTAAAAAAAATTATTAGTGATTATGACTATATAGTTGACGGAACTGACAACTTTAAAACTAAATTTTTATTAAATGATTTTTGTCTTAAATTTAGAAAAATTCTAGTGACTGGAGCAATAAGTAAATTTGATGGACATATATTTACTTTTAATTTTGAAAATAAAAAAATTCCTTGTTTAAGATGCTTTTTTCAAGAGTCTAACATTGAGGATGATTTACTAAATTGTGAGTCAGAAGGTATTCTTGGAACTGTTGCAGGAATAATTGGTTCAATTCAAGCAAACGAAATATTAAAAAAAATATTGAATATTGGAAAGGGGCTTGATGGATATATCTTAATATTAGATCTACTCAATTTAAATTTTAGAAAAGTTAAATTAAAAAAAAGAAAAAATTGTTTTTGCAAATGAAAAAAAAAATATTTATTTGTTTTATATTTTCATCAATTTTGCTTGCAATACATTTAAATGCTGAAGAAAAATTTTTATCTCTAAAAAAAAATAAAGTTAATGTTAGATACGGACCTAGTTTTGACTTTGAAATTAAGTATATTTATAAAAAGATAAACCTCCCTTTAAAACAAATAGATGAAAAAGAAAATTGGAGAAGAATAATTGATCTAAAAAATAACAGTGGATGGATACATTCCAGTCAGTTAAATGAAAAATCAAATTCTATTATCATTCTTAAAGATAAGATTTTATTCAAAAACTCCTCAAATTTTTCTAAACCGGTGTTGAGATTACAAAAAGGAAGACTTTTAATTTTAAAAAAATGTGAAAAAAATTGGTGTAATGTAAAGACCGATAATTATTCTGGATGGATTAAAACTAAGAATATATGGGGATCTATTAGATAAAATCTGCTGACAAAGATTTTACATTTTGATCTGTTAATTTCGTAGTATGCGAGTACTCTTTATGGTTAATACCAATTTCTATAATTGAATCTCCTGATTTAAACTTAGCGATTTGATTATCGTTAATCTTAAAATGAATAAATTGCACAGATGAAGCTTTTCCGTCATCTGATGTTCTATCTACATCCTGCTCCGGAACTGCTCTAACGTTTTCGTTATCAATTTTCATAAATATTTTCTCCTCTATACCACCAACTTTTCCTAGAAAAGCTGCTCTAGAAACTGGGTTATCAATTTCAAACATTAAGGTTGCAGTAAGCTCTTTTCCATTTGGAACTAAAGGATTATATGCTGTTAATTCATCTTTAAGTTGTTCATCACCACCTTTTTCAATATATAGCATCTCTTGAACTTGTGCCAACATTGTTTCAAAACTTTCAAAATAAAAAGTTGCATAGGGTCCAAGTGCAATTCTTCTATTTTTTTTAAACTCAACAAGTTCTTTTCTAATTTCTTTTCTACTTTTTGCATAAGTATCAATTGGAATTAAATCATTTTTTTCTATTTGTCTTTTCTCTTTACTCATAATTATAATTTATAACTTTTTGCCATTAATTCTATGGGGTGTAGTGCCTCATCATTAACAATATTAGTATCTACCTCTAATTGCTTTAAGTGTTTTCCAGCTAAAGGGCAGTCTGAAGCCATATACTTATTATTTTTATTTTTAATTTGTCTTGCTGTTGGTTTTCCAACTTTTACTGCAAGACCATGAGTTTCTTTCATAACTCCAAAGGTTCCACCATGTCCGGCACATCTTTCGACAACATCCATTTTTATGTTAGGAATAAACTTCAACATGTCTCTAGCTTTAATTCCCATATTCTGAGCTCTAGCATGACAGGCATTGTGAACAGTCACTCCACCATCTAATTCTTGAAGACCTTCGGCTAAACCTTCATTTTGCCCTATATCGACGATATACTCATCTATATCACTCACACTTTTTGAAAGTCTTCTAATATTTTCATCGTTTGGCAAAAGTAAAGGCCATTCAAACTTTAACATTAAACCACAACTGGCTGTCAGTGTAATAACCTGGTATCCTTTATCTACCCATTCTAACAAATCCCTAGATACTTTTTTAGCTTGTTCAACAACTTTTGGTAAATCTGCTTGCTCTAAAAAAGGCATCCCACAACAGCCTGGGTAAGCCTCTTCAACTTTAACTCCATTTTTTTTTAAAACTTTTAAAGCTGCAATGCCCGTGTTTTTCTTATTAAAATTAACAAAGCAAGTTGAGTAAATTACAACTTTTCTATTTTTGGATGGAGCCTCACTATTAATTTGAATATTATTTTTTTTAAAATAATTTGTAAATGTTTCTGAATTATAAACTGGAAGCTTAACTCTAGCATCAATTCCAGCAACTAATTCTAATATTTTTCTAAAAAACTTATTTTTTATATTTGATGCCCAATTAATTAACGACGATAACACTATACCAATTTTTGCATTTCTATCAATTTGAGCTAATTGTGCTGGTACTGCTGGTAATTTATTTAGTTTTTTTTGAGCCGTTCTATATCTCAACATTAAATGGGGGAAATCTAAATCAAAATCATGTGGCGGAACATAAGGACACTTAGTCATAAAGCACATGTCACATAATGTGCATGCATCTACCACTGGTTCAAATTGTTCACTTTTCAGACTTTCTACATCCTCATTTTCTGACTCATCTATCATGTCAAATAATTTTGGAAACGAGTCACACAAATTAAAGCACCTCCTGCATCCATGACAAATATCAAAGGCTCTTCTCATTTCATCGTCTAATTTTTTTGGATCTAAAAAATCAGGATGTTCAAATTTTATTGGATGTCTAATGGGCGCATCAATGCTACCTTCTTTACTCATATTTAATTTTTTTTGGATTAATGGTGGGTGTTACCCCACCATAAATTAATTTTTATTTACGAAATAGATTCTAAAGTTTTTTGGAATTTACCCGCATGAGATTTTTCGGCTTTTGCTAAAGTTTCAAACCAATCAGCAATTTCTTCAAAACCTTCTTCTCTAGCTGTTTTAGCCATACCAGGATACATGTCAGTATATTCATGTGTTTCACCCTGAACGGCTGAAGCTAAATTAGCTTTAGTTTCACCAATTGGCAAACCTGTAGCCGGATCACCTACTTCTTCTAGATATTCTAGATGCCCATGAGCATGACCTGTTTCACCTTCAGCAGTTGACCTAAATACTGAAGCAACATCGTTATACCCTTCGATGTCAGCTTTTTGTGCAAAATAAAGATATCTTCTATTTGCTTGACTTTCGCCAGCAAAAGCAGCTTCTAAGTTTTCTTTTGTTTTAGTTCCTTTTAATGACATATTTTTCTCCTTAATGATTAATCACAATATATAATAATTCTAAATTGTATGTCAACAGTTTAGAATTATTTTAATGTAATTTTTAAACTATTGAAAAAATTGAATTAATTTTGATTTTGATTATCAGTTGCAACTTTAATCAATACTTCAACTGATTTTATTTTTTTTCCAGTAATGTTTTTTTTAACATTCACAGTGTCAATTTCATCCTTGTGGCAATCTATTAGTTGATTAGTGTCTTCATCAAAAAAATGATGATGTTCAGTTACATTTGTATCAAAATAACTTTTATCACTATTAATGGAAATTTCTTTTAAATATCCTTTTTTTTTAAATGCATGAACAGTGTTATAAACAGTTGCTAAAGAAATTTTTTCACTCAATTTTTCCCCAATAATTTTGGTAAGGTCATTTATTGTAAAGTGAAAAGTTTTTTCTGTTGAAAATAATACCTCACAAATTTTTAGTCTTTGTTTAGTTGGTCTTAAGCCTGATTCTCTCAATTTTTTAGTATAAATATTTAGATTATTCATTACTGTTTATAATTATTCTAAACTATTTCTATATTATAATCTTAATAAATCAAGTATTAAAGTTGCTTAAATTTATGAAAAAAAATTCCTTTACGTATAATGATCTTATAAGTTGCGGAAATGGGGAACTTTTTGGCCCAGGGAATGCTAAACTTCCTCTTCCTCCAATGCTTATGTTTGATAGAATAACGGAAATTAATGATAATGGTGGTGAATTCAAAAAAGGCCTTATAAAAGCAGAGTTAGACATCAAAAATGATCTTTGGTTTTTTGATTGTCATTTCAAAGAAGACCCCGTCATGCCAGGCTGTTTAGGTTTAGATGCTATGTGGCAACTTGTAGGATTCTATTTGGGATGGTTAGGAAATCCTGGAAAAGGTAGAGCTTTAGGAGTGAGCACTGTAAAATTCACAGGTGAAGTTTTAAAAAGTGTAAAAAAAGCAACGTACGTGATCGATATGAAAAAAATTATGTCACCAGGTGGTACATCAGTTGGCTTAGCAAATGGATTACTGTATGCTGACGATAAGAAAATTTATTCTGCAGAAAATTTAAAAGTGGGGTTATTTAAATAATGAAAAGAGTCGTTGTAACAGGTTTAGGAATTGTATCTTGTTTAGGAAATAATCAAGAAGAGGTTTATCAATCTCTCTTAAATTCAAAATCAGGAATTTCTTTTTGTGATGAGTATAAAGAGCATAATTTAAAAAGTCATATTCATGGCAAACCGAAAATAAATCTTCAAGATCATGTGGATAGAAAAACAATTAGATTCATGGGATCAGGTTCTGCTTACAATTATATAGCTATGAAAGAGGCAATTAAAGATTCAGGATTAGAGGAAAAAAATGTAAGTAATTTTAAAACTGGGATAGTTATGGGGTCAGGTGGACCTTCAATTGAAAACGTGGTTTTATCAGTAGATAAAACTAGAGCCAAAACTCCAAAATTAATGGGACCGTTCGTTGTTCCAAGAACTATGGCTAGTACATCATCAGCAACTCTTGCTGTGCCTTTTAAAATTAAAGGAGTTAATTATACAATGAGTTCTGCTTGTGCAACTAGCGGACACTGCATTGGTCATGCAAGTGAATTAATTCAAATGGGCAAGCAAGATGTAGTTTTTGCAGGTGGAAGTGAAGAATTACATTGGGCAATGACTGCCATGTTTGATGCAATGACTGCATTGTCTTCTAAATATAATGATGCACCTGGTACTGCTTCTAGAGCTTATGATAAAACTAGAGACGGCTTTGTTATTGCCGGAGGTGGAGGTGTTTTAGTTCTTGAAGAGTATGAACATGCGAAAGCGCGAGGCGCAAACATATATGCTGAATTAACAGGCTATGGTGCGACTTCTGACGGGTATGATATGGTAGCTCCATCAGGTGAAGGTGCAGTTAGATGCATGAAGATGGCTTTAGCAACTGCTAAAAACAAAATGGATTACTTAAACACTCACGGAACATCTACTCCTGTGGGTGATATAACAGAATTAAGAGGTGTTGGAGAAGCATTTGGTGCTGAGGTACCAAAAATTAGTTCTACTAAATCTCTATCAGGCCATCCACTAGGTGCAGCCTCTGTTCATGAAGCAATT
>CALSWN010000043.1 GCA_943841085.1 uncultured Candidatus Pelagibacter sp.
ATCAAATGTAAATGAGAAATGAATATCTCTATCTAAATTTGACTTAGAATAAATAGGCGCATAGGCTAAAGCACATGCAATAAAACCCTTCATATCACACGAACCTCTCCCATATAATTTATCACCTTTGATAGTTGCAGTAAAAGGATCAGAACTCCAACCCTTTGAAACAGGAACAACATCTGTGTGGCCTGATAAAATAATTGATTTTTTATTATTTGGATTTTTAGCTTTTAGTGTAGCAAATAAATTTACTCTTTTTTTTTCATCATCATAAGTTTTAAATGAAGTAGCACCTAATTTTTTTAGGATATCATCACAATATTTAATCAAAGAGCTATTATCTTCCCCAGATATTGTTTTGAAACTAATTAAATCAGTCAAAATTTTAACTGAATCATCAAATAATTGATCTGAAATTTTATCTGTACTCATAATTATCTTCCACTATATATTAAATATATGAAAGAACAAATAACCTATGCTGACTTTGAAAAAATAGATATTAGAGTCGGAACTGTTGTATCTGTAAAAAAAAATGAAAAAGCACGAAAACCTTCCTTAGTTATAGAGGTGGATTTTGGAAAAGAAATTGGAATTAAACAATCTTCAGCTCAGATAACACATTATTATAATGAAAAAAATTTAAAAGGAAAACAAGTAGTGGGTGTTTGTAATTTTCCAGAAAAAAATATTGCTGGAATTGTTTCACAAGTTCTTATTCTAGGATCAATTGACGATGAAGGAAAAGTAGTATTACTTCATCCATCTCAAGAATCTGAAAAAGGTCTTCCTGTAGCTTAATTTTTATGCATCCAGAATTATTTTTGTTAATTGGAATTTCATGTTCATTAGGTTTTACTCCAGGACCAAATAATGCTGTAGCATCCTTCTCAGGTTTTAATTACGGAATTAAAAAAACAATACCTTTAATTTTAGGAGTTTGGTTGGGCTATACAAATTTAGTGATCTTGATTAATTTTGTATTGATATCAACATTCTTAAAATATCCAGCAATACAAGAAGTAATTAGGTTATTGGGAACTTTCTTTCTATTATATTTAGCTTATAAAATATCATTTTCTGCCCCATCTAAAGAAGGTAAAGAAATTAATCCAGTAAAATTTATTGATACTTTCATATTTCAATTCTTAAACCCCAAAGGTGTAATGGCAGCTATTACTTTAATCTCAAATTTCATAATAGAAAATGATTATTTAAATAGCTCTTTTACAGTCATAATAGTTTGTTCTTTGACAGCTTTAACAAGTATTACCACCTGGGCTTTTTTTGGTAAATTTTTAAGGAAATTTGCGACAAATAATAATTTCATTAAACGATTTAATTATGTTATGTCATTGCTACTTATCGTTTGTATAATAGGGTTCTACATCTAAAACTAAATGAAACCAGGAAATAAAAATTCATATAACTCTTTAAAGTCTATTAATATTAATAATAGGGAATATAGATATTATTCTTTATCTGAAGCTGAAAAAAATGGTTTGGATGGAATTTCAAAACTTCCAAAATCTCTTAAAGTTTTATTAGAAAATCTACTAAGATATGAAGATGATTTATCTGTTAATAAAGATCAAATAAAAGCAATCAAAGAATGGCTTAAAATAAAAAAATCTTCAACAGAAATAGCCTATAGACCTGCAAGAGTATTATTGCAGGATTATACTGGAATTCCAGCTGTTGCAGACCTTGCAGCCATGAGAGAAGCTGTTAAAGAAAAAGATAAAGATCCAAATACAATTAATCCATTATCAGCAGTAGACCTGGTTATTGATCACTCAGTTCAAGTTGATAAATCATCAAATGCAAGTTCATTTGAAAAAAATGTAGATATTGAGTTTCAAAGAAATGGTGAAAGATATTCATTTTTAAAGTGGGGACAGCAAGCATTCAATAACTTTAGAATAGTTCCTCCTGGAACTGGAATTTGCCATCAAGTGAATTTGGAATATTTATCAAAAGTAGTATGGTCAGAAAAATTTAAAGATGAAGATTATCTGTTTCCTGATACTTTAGTAGGAACAGACAGTCATACTACTATGGTTAACGGATTATCAGTTCTTGGTTGGGGCGTTGGTGGAATAGAAGCTGAAGCTGGAATGCTAGGTCAACCAATTTCAATGTTAATTCCAGAAGTTATAGGATTTGAAGTAATTAACAAAATGCCAGAGGGCACAACTGCAACAGATTTAGTGTTAACAGTAGTAAAAATGTTGAGAGATAAGAATGTTGTTGGAAAATTTGTTGAGTTCTTTGGTGAAGGATTAAAAAATTTAACACTTGCAGACAGAGCAACTATTGCAAACATGGCACCAGAATATGGAGCAACTTGTGGTTTTTTTCCAATTGACGATGAAACATTGAAGTATTTAAGATTTTCAGGAAGAACTGAAAAAACAGTTAATATTGTTGAAAAGTATGCAAAAGAACAAGGGTTATGGGCAAGTGATGGAATTGAATTTACAGACACATTATCATTAGATATGTCTACAATTGTACCAACTATTTCAGGACCCAAAAGACCTCAAGACAAAGTTTTATTAACAGATGCTTCTACAAATTTTAAAGAGGTCTTTAAAGAGGCAACTGAAAGAAAAGAAAAGAATATCGCAAAAGTTTTGGGTTCAAAATATACAATTCAAGATGGATCTATATTGATTGCAGCAATTACGTCATGCACAAATACATCAAACCCTAATGTTTTGATTGGAGCTGGGTTATTAGCAAAAAAGGCTGTAGAGTTTGGCTTACAAACTAAACCATGGGTAAAAACTTCATTAGCTCCGGGATCACAAGTAGTAACTGATTATTTAGCAAAAGCAGGATTAAATGTATTTTTAGATAAACTAGGGTTTAACTTGGTAGGATATGGCTGCACAACTTGTATTGGAAACTCAGGACCTTTGCCTGAGGAAATTGTAAAAGCTATTGAAAAAGACAATATATATGCCGTATCAGTATTATCTGGTAATCGAAACTTCGAGGGAAGAATATCTCCTCATATTAAAGCAAATTATCTAGCATCACCTCCATTAGTAGTAGCATATGCTCTTGCAGGCCATATGGAATTTGATTTGTATAATGAACCATTAGGAAAAAACAAAGAAGGTAAAGATGTTTTTTTAAAAGATATTTGGCCATCAAATAAAGAGATAGAAAATACTTTGAGAAAAGCTTTGAATCCAGAAATGTTTATTAAAAGATATTCAAACGTTTCAGAAGGACCAAAACAATGGCAAGAAATTAAAACTGAAAATACGAGTATTTATAATTGGGATTCAGGCTCAACTTATGTAAAAAAACCTCCTTTCTTTGAAAGTCTATCTGACAAACCTGAGGGTTTTAAGTCTATTAAAGACGCAAGACCACTTTTGATTTTAGGAGATATGGTAACAACAGATCACATTTCTCCAGCAGGAAATATTCAAAAAGAAAGCCCTACAGGAGAATATTTTATGGAACATCAAATACAGCCAAAAGATTATAACTCATACGGTTCTAGAAGAGGAAATCATGAAGTTATGATGAGAGGAACTTTTGCAAATATTAGAATAAAAAATGAGATGGCACCCGGCACAGAGGGTGGTTATACAAAATTATATCCAGAAGAAAAAGTTATGCCAATTTATAATGCTGTAGAGGAGTATAAGAAAAGAGGAACTGATTTAGTTGTAATTGGTGGAAAAGAATATGGAACAGGATCATCTAGAGATTGGGCCGCTAAAGGAACAAAATTACTAGGTGTAAAAGTAGTTATTGCGGAAAGTTTTGAAAGAATACATCGATCAAATTTGATAGGAATGGGTGTACTACCACTTCAATTTACCAATTCAATGAATAGAACAAATTTAAACTTAATAGGATCAGAGTTAATAACTGTTTTAAAAATAGAAAATGGAATTAATCCGTCAGATGAAGTGACAGTAGAAATAAAGTATGCTTCAGGTGATATAAAAAAAATTAAGACTTTATGCAGAATTGATACTAAGAATGAACTGGAGTATTATAAGAATGGAGGAATACTTCAGTATGTTTTAAGAAATATGATTTAATTATGGATGAAGAGATTACAATAATTGATACAAAAACTAGAAATGAAAAAATTAAAAATTTTTTTATAGAAAATAAAAAAAAAATAATTTTAATATCAATATTTTTAATATTGGTTGTAGTTAGTTTTTATTCTTATCTGATATATAAAAATAAATATATGGAATGGTCGGCAGATAAATTTAATAGTGCAACAATTGAATATGAAAATGGCGATAAATCAAAAACCATTTCATCAATGAAAGACGTTATTTATGATAAAAATAGTACATATTCACCTCTGGCATTATATTTTTTAATAGATAATAATTTAATTAAAAATCAGGAAGAAATTAATAAATTATTTAACATTTTGATTGATGAAACTAGTTTAGAAAAAGAAATAAAAAATTTAATTATATATAAAAAAGCCTTGTTTAATTCAGATTTTAATTCTGAAAATGAATTATTAAAAATACTTAAACCAATAATTAATTCTGATAGTATATGGAAATCTCATGCCTTATATTTGTTGGCTGAATATTTTTACTCAAAAAATGAAAAACAAAAAGCAAAAGAATTTTTTAACCAAATTCTAGTATTAGAAAATAGTAATAGCGATATCAAAGTAGAATCACAAAAAAGATTAAATAGAGATTTTAGTGAGTAATATTTTTAAATATTTTATTTTACTAATTTTACTAAACAATTGTTCATTAGATACTAAATCTGGTATCTGGACAGAAAAAAAAAATATAAAAATAGAAAAAGACAACATTTCAAAAATTTTTTCTAAAGATGAAGTTTTAGAAAAAGAATTCAATCCTAATTTGAAAATAAAGCTAACATCAAGACTAAAAAATAATAGCTTTGTCAATAATTTAACAAATAATAATGGAAGAATAAATTATAATGGTGACTTAAAAAAAATATCTAAATTTAAATTTTCAAAAATTAAAAATTTCAAATACTACGAACCAAATATGATTTTGGAGTCTGATAATTTAATATTTTTTAATAAGAATGGTTCAGTAGTAAAATTTGATTTAGATTCTAAAATAATTTGGAAAAAAAATTATTATAAAAAAGAGGAAAAAAAATTAAATCCAATTTTAACTTTTACACAAAATTCAGATACATTAATAGTAACGGACAACATATCAAAATATTATGCATTAAATATTAAAAACGGAGATTTATTATGGTCTAAATACAACTCTTCTCCATTCAACTCGCAAATAAAAGTTTACAAAGATAAATTTTTTGTAATTGATTTAGATAACACTCTCAGATGTATTTCAATTAAAGATGGAGTAGAATTATGGAGCATTAGTGCAAATGATACATTTATTAAATCACCTAAAAAATTATCTATTATTGTTGTTGATAATGTTCTTTATTTTAATAATTCAACGGGTGATATAAGTGCTGTTGATATAAATACAGGCAGTATGTTGTGGCAAAGACCAACGCAAAACAGCTCAATATATGAAAACACTTTTTCATTAAAAATGTCAAATCTTGTGGCAAATAATGAAATGATTGTTTTTTCAAATAATAAAAATGAATTTTATTCAATAGATTTAAAAACCGGAAGTCTTAAATGGAAACAAAGTATTAATTCAAGTGTGCAACCATCTATTATTAACAACTTAATTTTTACGGTATCGAATGAAGGTTTTTTTATAATTTTGGACACAAAAACAGGCAATGTACTAAGAGTCACTGATCTATTTGGAAACTATAGAAAAAAGAACTTTATTCCAATTGGTTTTGTTGTTGGATCAAAAAATATTTATTTAACAACAAATAAGGGAAGATTATTTGTTGCTGATATAGAGACCGGAAAAACAAAATCAATTATTAAGATTGATAATAATCAAATTTCTAGACCATTCATTTTAGAAAAAAACTTATTTTTAATTAAAGAAGATGCAATAATAAAGTTAGATTAAATGTTTTTGAAACTACTTGAAAAGATGGGTAGAAAAAAAATAGTTTTAGATCGTGGACCATCTCACCCAAAATTTAATGAAGCAAAACCATGGATGAATAGATACTACTTATTATTCAGGTATCGACCAAAGTGGTTTCCTTTTAACATTTTGCTACATGAAATGTTAGCAGACGATCATGGTGAGGGAGTTCATTCACATTTATGTCCTTACATAACAATTATTTTAAGAGGTGGGTATTGGGAAACATTAAAAACTGGTAAACATTGGAGATCTCCTGGTTATATAGGTTTTAGATCAGCAAATAATCTCCACAGAGTAGATCTTGAACCAGGCACAAAACCAATGACAATATTTGTACCAGGACCTTTTGGTTTAAGAAAAGGCCCAAGATCAGAATATGGAATAAATTTTAAAAAAAAATGAATCTTAAGCAATTATTTTTAATTTACTGTAATAATAAAAAACTAGAAATTAATAAAAACCAGGTAGACATTATAGAGTCACTTAATGAGTTTTATAATGTAAATTTTGATAATTATTTTTTATCAAATTTGTTATCAAAAAAAAAAAATAAACAAGGATTTTATCTACAAGGAGATGTTGGAGTAGGTAAAACAATGATATTAGATTTTTTTTATGAAAATTTTGATAAATCAAAACAAAGACTTCATTTTAACGAATTTATGATAAATTTTCACAATTTTGTTTTTCAAAACAAAGACAATAAAAAAGAAAATATTATTAATAAATTCGTAAATAAATTAAAAAAAAAATATAAGTTAATTTTTTTTGATGAATTTCAAGTGACAAATATTGTTGATGCAATGATACTGGGAAGTTTGTTTAAAAAGATTTTTGATCAAAATATAAAGGTTATATTCTCATCAAATATTAAGATTAATGACCTTTATAAAGATGGATTGCAGAGAGAACAATTTTTACCCTTTGTAAGGAATCTTAAATTAAAGTGTTATGAAGAAAAACTTATTATCAATGAAGATTACAGAAAATTAAAAAAAAATAAAAATAGAAAGTATTTTTACCCGTTGAACGATGTAACTAATTTTAAAATTAACAAACTTTTTAGACAATTAACTAAAGGAAAGATAAAAGAAGAAAAAATTTTATCCATTAAAGGAAGAAAGTTTAATATTAAGAATTATTATCAAGGGATTGCTAGATTTGATTTTAAAGACCTGTGTAATAAAAATATTGGAGCAGAAGATTATATAAAATTATCCAAAGTATGTGATTTTATGATCATAGAAAATTTACCTAATTTTAATAATAATAATTCAGACCAACAACAAAGATTTATCACACTGATCGACATCATTTATGAAAAAAAGGTCAAATTAATTATAAGTAGCGCTTCAAGTTTAAAAGAATTAGCTTCAACAAATAATCAATTAATACCTTTTAAAAGAACTTTAAGCAGATTATATGAGCTCACTATGAATTAATAACTAGATAGTGATTTTTTAGGCTAAAATAAAAAGCTATTTCCATAAAATTGTTATATTGTGAAAAATCTATATTAAGTTAAAATACTTAAATTATGTTAAGTTATATAATTCCATTTTTTTTATTAATTTTAGTAGTTGTATTTATTCATGAATATGGTCATTATTATTTTGCAAAAAAATATGGTGTAGGTGTCACTGATTTTTCAATAGGATTTGGGAAAGAAATATTTGGTTGGAATGATCAATCTGGAACTCGTTGGAAAATTTGTGCAATACCACTTGGAGGCTATGTTAAATTTTTTGGTGATAGAAATGTTTTTAGTCAGGCTGACCAAGAAAAAATTTTGAAACAATATAATACAGAAGATCAACATAAACTATTTGTATTAAAACCTTTATATCAAAGAGCACTTATTGTTTTTGGAGGACCTTTAGCAAATTTTTTATTAGCTATTCTTATTTTTTTTTCAGTTTACACGTTTGTTGGAAAAGATTTCACGCCTGCAGTTATTAACGAAGTTCAAAATGATAGTCCAGCGATGGTTGCCGGTTTAAAAATGAACGATATTATTGATACTATCGATGGTAATAAAGTTAAAAGCATCATGGAGGTTTCAAAGTTTATTATGATGTCTACAGATGAATTCATTGATTTTACAGTTATAAGATCTGGCCAAGATCTTAATTTTAAAGTTAAACCCAATATGGTGGAAGGAAAAGATAATTTGGGTAATAAAGTTATAAAAAGAATGGTTGGGATTAAACTTGGAGCTTATAACAATGAAGTTAATCATGTTAAATTAGGCCCTGCAAAAGCTTTGTTTTATGCAGTTAATGAGGTTTATTATGTAAGTGTTTCTTCTCTTAAATATATCGGAAGCATGATTAAAGGAACTGGTGATAGTTCTCAATTAGGAGGTCCAATAAGGATTGCCAAAATAAGTGGACAAGTTGCTGAATTTGGAATTTTACCCTTTATAAGCATGATGGCCTATATTTCTATAAGCTTAGGTTTGATAAACTTGTTTCCAATACCAATGTTAGATGGAGGTCATTTGATGTTTTATGGTATTGAAAAAGTACTAGGAAGACCCTTGAGTCAAAAAGTTCAAGAAGGTTTTTTTCGAATCGGCATGTTTATGTTGTTATCTTTAATGTTTTTTACAACATTTAATGACCTAAAAGACCTGGGTCTATTCTAATTAATCGTATTTGTAAAAATCAAAAAAACCTTTAAAAACAACACTAATTTAATTAATTACCATATATAGTGTTAATTAACTTCATAAACACTAATAAAATGCTTGATTTATAAGCTTTAATGTAAATTATGAGAAAATAACCAATAAAATCGGAGCCAAAAAATGAACAAAAAACAATTAGTGACGCAACTTTCAGGTTCTTTAAATCTAAGTAAAGCTGATGCAGAGCGTACTTTCGATACAATTACAAACACTATTTTAGATGCTTTAAAAGGTGATGATACTGTGAAAATAGCTGGATTTGGTACTTATAAAGTTGCCAAAAGAAAAGCAAGAGTTGGAAGAAATCCAAGAACTGGTGAGCAAATTCAAATAGGAGCCTCTCAAAAAGTTAAGTTTTTACCAGCAAAAGCACTTAAAGAAATATTCAATAAATAACAGCGAATTAACTAACAGCCTTTTACAAAAATGTAACAAGGCTGTTACTGTATGCAACAGTAGCATACCCCTTTTTCCTCATCAGCATTAGATTTTATACCAATCTTAAATATAACAGATCTATTTAAAGGAGGTACTTATGAATAAATCAATAAAAAATATATCAGCCCCGCTCATAAGTTTCATATTTTTAATGAACATGAGTAGTGCTGGTAATGCAGAAACAACAATTTCTTCAGAAGTGGGGTTTGTATTTAATACACTTCTATTTCTAATTTGTGGTTTCTTAGTAATGTTTATGGCCGCAGGATTTGCAATGCTAGAGTCTGGGATGGTTACATCAAAAAGTGTTTCAGTAATCTGTGCAAAGAATATTGGACTATATGCAATTTCTGGAATTATGTTTTGGCTTGTAGGCTATAACTTAGCGTATGGTATTCCAGAAGGTGGATATGTAGGCAGTTTTGTACCCTGGACAGATTCCAGTGCTTTAGAAAATGGATATTCAGATGGATCAGATTGGTTTTTTCAAATGGTTTTTTGCGCAACAACAGTTTCAATTTGTTCAGGTGCAATGGCTGAAAGAATTAAATTATGGCCATTCTTTTTATTTGCAGCAATTTTATCTGGTGTCATTTACCCAATAGTGATGGGATGGCAATGGGGTGGTGGCTGGTTAGCATCTATTGGATTTTCTGATTTTGCTGGTTCAACTCTAGTTCACTCAACAGGAGGTGCAGCAGCACTCGCTGGTATAATAATACTTGGTCCAAGATTTGGTAGATTTGATAGTAAAGGTAATCCAAAAGCTATTCAACCTTTTGCTGCATCATCAATTCCATTAGTAACCATTGGTGTGTTTGTATTATGGTTAGGTTGGTTTGGATTTAATGGTGGATCTCAATTAGCATTAGGCTCATTTGCTGATGCAGTAGCAATTTCAACAATTTTTATTAACACTAATCTAGCTGCCTGTGGGGGTGTATTAGCCGCAGCTGTTATTACAAGATTGCTATTTGGTAAAACAGATGTGGTACAAATGTTAAATGGTGCAATTGGTGGACTGGTTGCTATTACAGCTGAGCCATTAGCCCCATCCCCTTTATCAGCAATATTAATTGGTGCAATAGGTGGTATGATAGTTGTATTTGGAACTAAACTGCTATTTTCATTTAAACTTGATGATGTAGTAGGAGCAATTCCAGCTCACATGTTTGCAGGTATATTTGGAACTTTAGTAGTCCCATTGACAAATGCAGATGCAACATTTGGTGCACAGTTAATTGGTGTTTTATCAATTAATATTTTTGTATTTGTAGTGTCTTACATAGTCTGGACGATTATGAACGGTCTCTTTGGAATTAGATTGAGTAAAGAAGCTCAAGCCAAAGGTACAGACGTTACTGAAACAGGAGTAATTGCTTACGCAATCAGAGACTAACAGAATAACTTAACTCTCTCTTAAAGTTAATAAACAGGCCCCTTTATTGGGGCCTTTTTAATTAGTCCTTGAATATATAAATAAACGATAAGATTATAAGAACTATGATGATCCAAATTGTGAGGTTAGTTAATAATTGTTTTAATTTAGAGTTGGAATTTAAAAAAGCTGGCAGTACTAATAACAAAACTCCTATCATATATATAACAGGTAGTATCTGGTCCATTAAAGTTTTTTCATATTAAATATTGTTTATAAATTTCTTCACGTTGAGTTTTTTCCATACCTTTAGTTTTTTCCACAAACTTATTTCTTAAATCTCTTGTTTTAAAGATATAAAAGCAAACAGTATCCTTGCTATGATAAATAGCTTTTAATTCGTCATCAATATCATTTAACTCTTTTGGAATATCAGCTTTTATACAAATCATATTATATCAAACTAAGAACTACTATCCCTAAAAATTTATTCATTTTCATTCCAAATTTTTTTCCAATCAAAGCTAGGCGGCAATCCATAAGTTGAATTAATATTAGTTGCATGCATTGCTAAAGATGGAATTGGAGAAATGCAATATTCTTTTCTATATATTTCATGTAACTTAAGTTCCATTGGGTGGTGTCTTACAGAAGCCATTAATTTAAGTTCAGTTAAATACTTATTGATCATTTTTTTACTGGTCAAAAAAGTAATTAACGTTTCGTTTACAGATCGCCAATGTCTCATATTTCCAAAAAATATCTTAGAATCATCAATAGAAGAATATAAATAAGGATAATCAGCAGGACATAAAAAAATTTCCTGATTTAATTGGGAGCTAATTTTTTCATATGTAAAAAGCATTTCGGTTATTGCTTCATTGGTATGAATATAATCATCTTCCAAAAAATAAAATAGATCTGCATCACTAGTTTCAGCAATCTTAATTGATTTATATAAATTTCTCATGTTCGAAACCATATTTCTTGAGATATCTTTTCCTTCACTATCTACAGTTTTAATTTGATCATTAAATTCATTTTCTTGAAGATTGATGAGTTCAGTTTTTAAATTGCTAGCTTTTAAAATTTGATCAATTTTATCTAGATTTTCTTTTTTAGACTTATCATCAGTAACAATAATCTTAATTTCAACATCTTTAAAAGCATCTTGTGCTATTTTACAAGATTTAATTACTGATTTTATAGTTCTTAGAGTGTATTCAATTTTGGGTAAATCAAATATTCTTTTTTTATTCTGATCAAGCATAACCTTGCTGTCATTAATATCTCCAAATGTATAAGATCTAATTATGATAGTTAGACTTTTTACTTTTCTTGTAATCTCAGTTTTTCCAAGAGGTATACTTAATGATTGCTTTCCACTTTCGCTTAGATTTTGGTTAGCCTCTAAATTTTTAGAAGGTAAATGGAGATTTGATTGATCTATTACCTCATATCCAAATTTTCTAACTAATTTAATAAAAAATTTATGTAAAAATGATTTTTTGTGGCTGACTTGCTTATTTTTCATATATTCAAATATTATTGCATTATATAACTTTTTAACTTAAAAAAATTAATATAATGAAAATTAAATCATCTTCAGAATTAGTACAAGCTGCCCTTCAAGAAATAAAGACTATTTCTTCAGAAGAAGCATTAAAGCTATCTAATGAAGGTAAATGTAACTTAATAGACATTAGAGAAAAAGGTGAATTAGATAAAACAGGAAGAGTCGAAAATTCAAACCACATACCGAGAGGCATGTTAGAATTTTGGCTTGATCCACAAGGCCCTTATTTTAAAAATGGCAAACTAGACATGAGCAAAGAAATGGTTTTGTTTTGTGCTGGTGGATTAAGATCAGCACTTGCGGCTAAATCATTAAAAGAAATGGGCTTTGAAAAAGTATCTCACATCAATGGAGGCTTTGCAGCAATAAGTCAAAGTGATTTTAAAATAATTTAGACTATTTATTATATTCCTCTAAAGCAAATTCTAATCTATCCTGCCCCCAAAATATTTTATTGTTAACAACAAATGTGGGTGCTCCAAATATATCTTTATTATGAGCTTCTTTTGTAACAGATTTTAAATTGTCTTTTATTTTGGAATCTTTAATACCTTCTAAAAAAATATTGTCATCAATATTACATTTTTTAAGAAGTTTTATTAAATTTTCCTCTTTTGAAAGATCTAAATTATCTTTCCAATAGCCATCAAACATTATGTCTAAATATAATTCTTTTTTATCATGTTCTATAAAAAGGTATCCACGCATTAAAGATAAAGAATTAATAGGAAACATTGAATTCCAAATAAACTCAATATTATCTTTTTTGGCAAAAAGGATACAGTCATTAATCATGTGATTTAGTTTTGATTTGATAAATGCAGGAGCTGTTATTCCTTGTAAATTATGAAGTCCACCAACTAGGATTGGCTTATAATTAAAATTAATTTTTTTTTTTCTTAAGGCTATTATTTTTTTATGAGCTAAGTAAGAGTAAGGACTAATAATATCAAAATAAAAATCTATTGATTTAGTCATAAAGACTTATTCTTTTGGCATAAAAAATTCTAATGATCCAATAAAATACTAACCCAATAGGACCTATTAAGTAAGTGATAATAAGCGGTATTGATACAAGAATTTTGTTCATATTAAATAATTGAGAGTCTTTAACAATCCATCCTCCACAAAACAAATTGATACTTAAAAAATGAACCCAAAATAAAATCAAAAATGATTGATTTTCAAATAGACTTAAAATTTCATTTAAACCAAAATAAAGTTTAAAATTTTGTAAAAAATCATACCCATCAATGAAAGATATATAAAGTAAATATGCATATGCTAAACCAAGGATGAATATTGGAAAAATAGATGTGATAAAAACTTTAGATATTTGTGATTGTGGAAAAAAAATTAGAGTAAACCAAAAAGGCAAAATCCCAAGATTCAACCATAGATAAATCATTTCGATTGTAAAGTATGTGTAAATTTGCTCAAACATTTTATAGTGTATTATATTACAAGATATCATGATTCCTATGAGAAATAGAAAAAAAACATTAGAGGTTACAATTGAAGAAATGAGAAACTTTTCTTTTGCTTATATTGAAAAATATGCAACTTCTAAGCAACAATTAAGAACCTATCTTTTGAAAAAATACCTTAAAGCTGCTGCACCAAATGTAAAAAAACAAGAGATTACAAATTTAATAGATATTGTTTTAGTTGATCTTGAAAAAACAAAATTTATCAGTGATAAATTTTATTCAGAGAGTAAATCAAGAAGTTTAATACAAAGAGGAAGTTCTATTAATAAAATAAGAAATTATTTAATAGGAAAAGGTATAAATGATACCTACATCAAGGAGACATTAGATAAAATTAAAGAGGATAATTCAGATCAGGATTTTTTTTCAGGGATTAAAATTTGCAAAAAAAAAAGAATTGGGCCAGCACGAGCCGAAGATAATAGGCCATTGTTTTACAAAAAAGATATTTCACTTCTTGCTAGAAATGGATTTGATTTTGAGACTTCTAAAAGAATAATGGATATCGATAAAGATGAATATATAAAAATTATTAAGTTACTTTGATTTTTTTCTATCTTCTTTTACCATTTGATCAACTCTTCTTCTAAGATAGTTTTTAACAAATACAAAAACCAACAAGCCAAATATAGAAACCGATACAATTATAATCAATATTATTCTTAATTGCTCACTCATTAGAGGATATTCTTATTTTTAATTATAATACTAGAGTTTTCAAATTTTGGTTTCGCGTAAAAAATTTCATTGCCGGCAAAATCAGTTACCGATCCACCTGAATGAATTATTAATGCATGACCTGCAGCAATATCCCATTCGCATGCTCTAGGTTCAGCAACATAAATATCAAATTCACCAGAAGCAACCACACAAAACTTTAAGGAGCTTTTCATTTTTTGATATGAAGTAACATTATTCTTTTTGTGTATTTCTAAAATTTCGGGTTTAATTTCATCCGAATAACAAACTGCTTTAACATTAGAATTATCTTTTTTTTTGTCAATTAAGCTAATTTGCTGATCATTAATTAATTCAAAACAGTTTGACATCCCATATGAGTAAAAAATTCTTTTTTTTGCAGGAGCAGTAATAATTCCAATTGAGGGTTTTTTATCCAAAATTAATGCTGCGTTAATTGTAAATTCATCTTTATTATTTATATAATCCCTTGTTCCGTCAATGGGGTCTACTAGCCAAAAATCTTTTAGGCCTTTGTCATTTTTATTTTCAGAATTTTCCTCTGAAACAATTGCAATGTTAGGAGTAATTTCTTTAATTTTATTTGATAATAATTTGTTTACTTCAAGATCACCGTTACTAACTGGAGTATTATCAGATTTAATTTCTTTTTTTAATCCTTTCGATCTTAAATCTAAAGCTAGACTCCCCGCTTTATTAAAAGTGTCTATTAATGACAGAGTTATCTTTTCTTTTTCTTTTATGTTCATTTAATTTTTTCTAATTTTATAGCTTCAGCATTTATTACTTTTTTTCCAACATTTTCAAAATTAACTGTAACTTTACCATTAATTATTGATTGAACCTGTCCAATACCCCAGTCTTTATTGATAGGGTTAGTGACTTTGTCGCCTGGCTCATAATCTAAAATCATTTAATTTACTTATACTTAATATATGAATAAATATCATTAAATATGACAAAATTGAATTCAATTGGAATTGCTAAAGACCCAAAAGATACCTTGGTAGTTGTGGCTATGTCAGGGGGAGTAGATTCTTCCACTGTTGCAGCTATAATGAAAAAAGAAGGTTATAAAGTTATTGGTATTACTCTAAAACTTTACAATGACACTAAAGAGATTGCTCAATCAAAACAATGTTGTGCCGGTCAAGATATTATGGATGCAAAACGTGTAGCTGATAAATTAAAGATTGAACACAAAATACTTTATTATCAAAATAAATTTAAAGAGGGTGTTATAGATAATTTTATTGATAGTTATTTAAATGGTGAAACACCAATTCCTTGTGTTCAATGCAACCAAACAGTTAAATTTACAGATTTATTTGAAGAAGCTAAAAATTTGAAAGCAGATGCTTTGGTTACTGGTCATTATGTAAAAAGTATTACTGAAAAAAATAATACAGAAATGTACAGAGGTATTGATTTAAATCGTGATCAAAGTTATTTTTTATTTAATACAACCAAGGAACAGCTCAACTTTCTAAGGTTTCCACTTGGTGACTTATTAAAAGATGAAACAAGAGATATTGCTAGAAAATTAGACCTTAATGTTGCAGATAAACCAGATAGCCAGGATATTTGTTTTGTACCTAATGGTGATTATGCATCTGTAATAGAAAAATTCAGACCAAATTCATTTAATAAAGGAAATATAAAAGATATGGATGGCAGAGTAATAGGTGTTCACAATGGAATTATAAATTATACAATTGGTCAACGAAAAGGAATAAAAATTTCTGATAAAGATCCACTCTATGTAATTAAAATTGTTGCTGATAAAAATGAAATTATAGTGGGTGGCAAACAACATTTAATTAAAACTAAAATTGATTTAAAGAATTTAAATATTATTACAAAAGATAAAAAAGATTTTGAAGAGGATTTATACGTAAAAGTAAGATCTACAGGTAGATTGATTAAAGCTAAGATCGAGATCAATAATACTTTAGCAAAGGTAGACTTATTAGAAGAAGAACAAGGGATAGCGCCAGGTCAAGCTTGTGTATTTTATTTAAAAAATAATCAAGGATATAAAGTTTTAGGTGGTGGATGGATAAAGGAATGATTTATTTAAAGTGCTCAATAAATAAATTGTGTAATATTTTTTTTTCTTTAATTTCTTTATAAATAGTTTTTTTATTTCTGAATGCGAAAATTGATGGCAAATCACTATCCTTAGTTCTTTTAATTCTTGAACCATGATCTGATAAAATAGTCAAATTAACAGAATCAATTAAATTAATTTTTTTTAATTTTTTTAAAAAATTATCTAAGTAAAAAAATGTACACTTTCTTTCAATGTTGTGTTGTTTAACCATCTTTGTTACAGAAAAGTATCTATTAGTTAAGGATAAACTTCCATCGTAATTACACTTTGTATCAAAACCATATGGTCTATGAGGTACTAAAGTGTGTACAAAAATTAGGTCATATTTTTTTGAAATTATATCCACCTCTAAAGATTTAAATAAATTTGGAAAAGAAATCTTGTGCCCTTCTGGTTCCAAAATACTATCTATTAATCTAAGCTGCCTTAAGGATCTCCATACAAGTATTGACGAAATAGAACCATTTAATTTCCAGATAGAAATAATTTTAGTAAAATATGTATCTTTAAAGCCTTTTAAATAAAGTTTTTTTAGGAACGGATTATAACTTTCACACTTTGAAATATTTTTAAAGTTACATAAGTCGATATGTGTATTTTGATAAATACTAACATCTTTATATTTATTAAAAAATACGTTTTTTGTAAGTTCATACTCAGTGAAATAATTAGGAGATTTATTTAATACCCTCTCTCTGATTGTCGTATCTTCTGAAAAATTAAGCAGTGCAGACATTGATGCAGCTGTGTTACGTGAAAGAGATTCCACATCATTATAGAATTGAAAATTATATTTTTTAAAAAATTTTTTTATATAAGGAATTACAGTAGAAGTAGTATCATTGAAGCTTTCAAAGCTATTGATGCCAGCCATTTCATCAAAAACTATCACAACATCAGTTTCATTATACTTTTTGTTAACATTTTTTTTAAAGCTGTTTACACCACTAAATGATTTGGTCTGATCAAAAATTCCAAAAATAAAAATAGTAAACAAAAAAACTAATATAACATTATAAAATTTTTCTTTGCCAATTAAAATAAAGTAGCTTGTCAATAAAGATAACGAGAAAAATAAAATTATACCTGGCACATATATAATTCCAAAAAAATCTATAATATCATGTTTGAAAGGTAAGATTAAACCATTCCATAAACCCAAGTGATTATCAATTCCATAAATTATAATTATGGATAAGTAGAGTCTTAAAAAAAAATTTTTTAAAATTTCCTTTCTTATTAAAAGAGTATTTATTAGTAAAGCAGGAACTATAAAAAAAAATATAGTAATAATTATTTCATTAATACTTAGATTTGATCTAAAAATAAAAACTGGAAAAAAAGAAATGAAAATTAAAAAATTAGTTTTTTTTAAGCTCATGATTTGTTTTACACTAAGAAAAATTAAACAAAATTAATTATAGATCAGTCTATGAATTTTTTTCAATATCTTCTTTTTTATCTTTTTTATTAAAAAAATTTTTGATTTTCTGCCAATACATAGAGCACCATGTAGCACCGGCAGCTATGGCTCCTAATAATGCTTGTAAAATAATACTGCCCGTCCCTGGATCAAGATACGCAAATGCTTTATTATTTAAAATCATTAATAAAGCTAAAGATGTAATTATTATTTTAATCATAAATTTACAATTGTGTATTATACTTTGAGTTTTTATTCCACATAAAAAAAGTCAACAAATAAAAACTTATTACTCCCAAAAAGAAATCCCATTCTAAAGCATGTTTTACAAATTTAAATGTGTCTCCTGGCCAAGCAATTATAGGAATAGAGATTATTGCTACAACAATTAGTAAGCTTACAAGTATCAATTTACCAGTCAGGTATTTTTGGTTTATGTAACCATTTAGTTTATCTTTATAAATATAAAGTGTACTAACTAAATATGCTTGAGCTGTAATTTCAAAAACTATAAACAAGAACATAATAATTCTTCTAAATAATTTATATAGATCATTATCAAATGAGATTCCTAAAAAAATAGAATGAATGATTAATGTTATAGCAGAAGCAATCCCAAAAAATTTAAATTTCTTAATATTTTTATGATTTGAATTTAAGGATTTAAATATTTCACTGTTATAAATCCAGTACTTAATCAGAAGAAAAGAAGTTAAAAACATTGCAGGCTTAAATAAAAGCCAACTAGGATAAGGTCGTGCAGTTCTACTTATGGAAGCACCACCATCAATATATGGAAATGTCCAATGTATAACTGATGCTGGCTCAGGAAATAACTCATGAAATTGAGTAATTAGTATCAGACATCCATTAATTGCTACAAATGGAATAACAAAGATCCAAATGCTAGTAAATTTAACTTTTTTAACACTGTCCATTAGTTAGATTACTTTTTCTTGCTTTTTCTTTTAGCTCTCCTTTTTTTTGAGCCTTGCTTTCTCCTGCCTCTATGTTTTTTTGGATATCCCATGTTTTCCTATTTTATAATTTTATTGACGTTATTGCAGGGATATAGCATTCTCAAATGAACATATCAATTTTATTATGCCTAAATCATTTAAAACTTTTTTAAAACATACAGCAAAAGATTATCATAACCAGTCGGTTAACCCTCCCGTGGTAAGAGCCTCTACTATTATTTTTAAATCGATGCAAGATATTAGAAAAATGCAGAATAAGGCAAAAATAGATCCAACAGGTGGGTATTATGATTACGGAAGACAGGGAACATCTACAACCTACATTCTTTCACAAATATTAAAAAAAATTGAAGAGTCTCATCATGTTTTTTTAACACCCACGGGTTTTGGAGCTGTGTTTCTTGCAATTTTCAGTGTTACACGTCCAGGGGATGAAATTATTGTTGCGGACCCTACCTACAGTCCAACACGCTTACTAACTCAAGAATTTTTAAAAGAATTTAATATTAAAACAACATTTTATGATCCTCACGATCTAAAAACAATTGAAAAAAAAATTACAAAAAAAACTAAATTAATTTTTGTTGAAAACCCTGGAAGTAACTCTTTTGATTTTCAGGACCTTGGCAAAATCTTATCAATTGCTAAAAAAAATAAAATTTTGACAGCAATAGATAATACTTGGGGCACACCTTATTTTTTTAAACCTATTAAATTAGGTTTTGATATGTCAATTGTATCTGCTACTAAATATTATTCAGGGCATTCGGATGTGATGGGAGGAAGTCTTGCTGTAAACAAGAAAGTTTTTAAAGCTGTCGATAAAGCAAATAGAATTACAGGTTTAAGACTTGGTCCAGATGATGCATATTTAATTACTCGTGGCTTAAGAACATTAGATGTTCGTTTAGATAAACATGAAAAAAGCTCAAGAGAAGTTGCAGATTTTTTAACAAAATATAAAAATATTAAACTTTTATACCCACATAAAAAAGATTCATTTAATTTTAGAATGTGGAAAAAATATTATTCTGGAGC
>CALSWN010000044.1 GCA_943841085.1 uncultured Candidatus Pelagibacter sp.
AAGCTTAATCATTGTTTCAACATCTTTAACTCTTGGTAAATTTGATAAAAATATTTTTTTATCTGATAATAAAGTTGCTGCTAAGATTGGTAGAGATGCATTTTTAGAGCCAGAAATTTTAATTTGTCCTTTGAGCTTTGTTGCTCCAAAGACTTCCAATTTTTCCATGGCTATACTTTTGGTAATGTTACTCCAGTTTGGCCCATATATTTGCCTTTACGGTCCGCGTATGAAGTTTCTGGAGCTTTATCTCCTTTTAGAAATAAAAATTGAGCAACACCTTCATTAGCATATATTTTTGCTGGTAAAGGAGTTGTGTTTGAAAATTCTAAAGTAACTGTACCAAAAAATTCTGATTCAATTGGTGTTACGTTTACTATAATACCAGTTCTTGCATATGTACTTTTACCAACAACAATACACATAATATCTCTTGGAATTTTAAAAACTTCGATTGTAGTTCCCAAAGCAAATGAATTTGGAGGGATAATAATATATTCAGAACTTTTTTTTGTAACAAAATTATCTGAACTAAATTGTTTAGGATCAACAATAGAGGAGTTTACATTATGAAATATTTTAAATTCATCAGCTACTCTTGCATCATAACCAAAAGAACTTAGGCCATAAGAAATTTTACCTTCTCTTACTTGCTTATCTACAAAAGGTGAAATCATTTCCTCTTCAAGCACAAGTTTTCTAATGGATTTATCGGAAAGCACTGACATTATTTACTTTTCTTCTTATTTTTTTTTTGAAAATTTTTTCTTTTTTTTAGATTTTTTTTAAGTGCTAAACTAAGTTTTTCATTTTTTTCTTTATCACGCATTATTTGTCTGGATTTGTTAAAAAGTCTAAAGTGATAGGTTTTGATGCATCTAAAGTTTTCTTTGGTTCTTCTTGTGCTTTAGGGCCCTCTTTGGCCTCGCGTTTTGCTTTTTTTTCTGCAAGTTTTCTTTCTCTCTTAGCTTGCTTCTCCATCAGCTTGTTACCTTTAGTGGATTTATAATCGTAATGAATTCCCATAAATTTTCCTTAACTAGATATAGATCATTATACGAAAAAAATTAAGGCAATATTTTGAAAAAAATGATTTATTGTAGAAATACTTCAATAAATAACAAAATAGCCACAATAGTTAAATTGTAGGGATAAATTTTCAGTTGGATTTTTGGTGAAGCCAAAAAAATCAGTTTTTGTAGAATTTTTTTCTAGCTATAATTGTGATTATTATTAATGCAGCAAATACGCACATTGGAATATATATATCTGGCGAATATATCAAATCTATAATTTTTGGTGCTTCTAAATTTTGATCTATAACTTTCTCAAGTCCACTTCCGATTGAAACAACTAAAAATAGTTGTGGTGCCAGTCCTATTAAAGTAGCCCAAAAAAAGTTGGTTACTTTAACATTAAAAATGCAAGGTAATACATTTGATAAAGCAAAAGGAATTCCTCCTATAAATCTATAAGCTAAAAGATACAAAAATTCAGATTTCTTAAATTTTATTTCCAAATTCTGAAATCTGTTTAAAAACTTTTCTTTAATTAGTTCTTTAAAAAAATAATTGGCAATCATATATAAAATTGTTGCACCAACAGTCATTCCAATCAATAAGATAAATACTCCAAACCATTTACCAAAAACAAACCCTGCTAAAAGTGCAATTGGCAAACCAAATCCTGCCATGACAACCCAAAAAACTGTAAATATCAAAAATATAAAAGAGATTAAAAATAAGTTATTTTGTTTTAATCCAAAAAAATAATCTCTGTTATTTTTGATAAATTCATAGCTGGTTAATTCTTCAAGGGTAAATTTTGATAAAAAAAAGTACAAAAATGAAGAAACAATTAGAAGGTAAAATAAACCCAAAGTTATCTTAATTTTTTTTGATTTTTCCATATTTTATTGATCGTATTATAAAATCTTCTATTTGCTATTTATACATATAATTACTATAAAGGGCCAAATTTAATAAAATTTAGTCTAAGCTTATGAAAAGAACGTATCAACCATCAAATATTAAGAGAGCTAGAAAACACGGCTTTAGATCTAAGATGAAAACCAAAGGTGGCATTAAACTCTTAGCTAGAAGAAGAGCTAAAGGAAGAAAGTCTTTAACTGTATCAGTTTGATTAAATGAAAAGCAAAATTGTTGCTCTTTCTAAAAACGAAGATTTTAAACATTTACTTAAAAAGAATAAGATATCTAATAAATATATTACTCTATTTTTTGGGTCTCTTAATAATAAAAATAATAAAAAATTAAACATTAGCTTTGTAACTAAAAAAAAACAGATTAAAAGTGCAGTCAAAAGAAATAAAGTAAAACGAAGACTAAGAAATATTATGAATGATTTAGTTAAAAATATGTCAATAAACTTTAATTTATCTTACCTTGTATTAGCGAAAACAACTATGCTAAACAATGAATATCAGGTAATAAAAGAAACTTTATTTCAAGATTTTAAAAAAATTAGATAATGAAAATTATAACAAATATTTTAATTGGCATAATTAAATTTTATAAAATGGTCTTAAGTCCTTACATGGCCCCATCATGCAGATACTCACCCACATGTAGTAATTATGCAATTGATTGTCTTAAAACTTTTGGATTAATTAAGGGTCTTTTTAAAGCAACTAAAAGAATCTTATCTTGCCATCCTTTTTCAAGTAAAGACTATTTTGATCCTGTGATTAAAGAATTAAAGGTTAAAAAATAATGGAAAGTAAAAACGTTATAGCTGCTATATCATTAAGTGCAGCTGTCATAATTTTTTATAGTCTTTTTTTTCAGCCAGATCCTGAAGTGATAAAAAAAAATATAGCTGAAAAAAAAAAAATTGAATCAAGCTCGGATACTCCGAGTTTAGATAAAAATGAAAATTTTACAAAACTCTCAAGACAAGATGCATTAAAAGAAAATGATAGAGTTCAATTTGAAAATAATAATATAATAGGATCTATTTCTTTAAAAGGAGCGACTATCGATGATTTAACATTTAAAAAATATAATGTTGAACTTAATAGTGATGAAAAAGTAATTTTATTAAGTCCAAGAAATGTTGATGATGGATATATAATTGAAAGTGGCTTTGTAACATCTAATAAAAATATAGATGTGCCTGATGCATCTACTCTTTGGGAAATATCAGGAAATAGAAAATTATCTGCTAGTAATCCTATAAAACTTACTTGGAGTAATTCTCAAAACATCACATTTGAAAAACATATAAGTTTAGATGACCAATTTTTATTCACTATTAAAGAAAAAATAATTAATAGATCGAATAAATCTTATAATTTTTACTCATATGGACAGATAATTAGAAATAAATTACCAGAAATATCTGGCTTTTATATACTACATGAAGGATTTTTATCTGTACTTGATGATGAATTAATTGAAGAAGATTACGATGATATACAGGAAAAAAAGTTTACAAGTACGGCACAAGAAGGATTTGTAGGTATTTCAGATAAATATTGGATAACAACAGTTATTCCGCAAAAAGGGAAAGAATTTAAAACCACTTTTGATTATAAAAATAAATTTCGCGCTAATTATATAACCAGTCAAGGTACAGAAGTTGGTCCAAACAGTTCTATGGAGGAAAAGATTCAAATAATAACTGCTGCTAAAAGAGTAAAAATTATTGATGGTTATGCAGAAAACTTAAAAATTAACAAATTTGATTTAGTTATTGATTGGGGTTTTATGTACTTCATTACAAAACCATTATTCTTTGCTTTAGACTATTTCTTTAAGCTGCTTGGCAATTATGGTTTGGCAATTATTGCTGTTACAGTTTGTATTAGATTGGCTTTCTTTCCACTAGCAAATTTTAGCTTTAAGAGTATGGGAAAAATGAAGCTTTTAGCTCCTGAAATGGCTAGGCTAAAAGAACTTCATAAAGATGATAAAATGAAATTACAACAAGCAATGATGGCTCTTTACAAAAAAGAAAAAGTAAATCCGATGAGTGGATGTTTGCCGATACTTGTGCAAATACCAGTTTTCTTTGCATTTTATAAAATTCTATTTGTAACCTTAGAAATGCGTCATATGCCTTTTTATGGATGGATAAAGGATTTAAGTGATAGAGACCCTACTTCAATCTTTAACCTTTTTGGATTAATACCATGGGACCCGCCATCATTTTTATTAATAGGTGCTTGGCCAATCATTATGGGTATAACAATGTTTATTCAACAGAAACTTAACCCCACACCACCAGATCCTATTCAAGCTAAAATATTTATGTTCTTTCCATTATTTTTAACTGTAATACTTGCTCCATTTGCTGCTGGACTAGTCATTTATTGGTCTTTCAATAATATCTTTACAATGATCCAACAATATTTTGTGCAAAGAAAAATGACTGTCAAAACAACTTAAATGTCATTGTTAAAAGAAGAAGTGTTAACAAACATCTTACCTAAAGACGGTCCAACATTTAAAGAAGTAAAAAAATATTTAGAAAAGTATAA
>CALSWN010000045.1 GCA_943841085.1 uncultured Candidatus Pelagibacter sp.
TTAACTGGATGGTATAGAGACGGTTGCTGTAGTACAGATGAGAATGATCATGGTGTTCATACTGTTTGCGCAAAAGTTACAACTGAATTTTTAGAATGGTGCAAAGAAGCTGGTAATGATTTAATTACACCACATCCTGAATTTGGTTTTCCAGGATTAAAGGATGGTGATGGTTGGTGCGTTTGTGCTAGTTGGTATGCAAGAGCTGCTGATGCAGGAAAAGCTTGTCCTGTTTATCTAAAAAGAACTCATGAAAAAACTTTAAAGCTTGTTTCAATGGAAGCTTTAAAAAAAAATGCAATCGATATATCTTAAGTTTTTTTAAACTTTAGCGATTTACATTTGACCCAATATGGACTAACTATTCTCACATGGAAATTGCCACTAAAATTGCACCACTAGGTTTAGCTTTAATCATGCTTGGACTTGGAATGAGTCTAACTATTAAAGATTTTACAAGAGTAATTAAGTTTCCAAAAGATTTTTTTGTAGGCTTTGTTTGTCAAATGCTTGTTCTTCCAATTATTGCATTTGCTCTTATTAAATTATTAAATACACCAATTGAACTTGCTTTAGGGGTGATGATAATTGCAGCTGCACCTGGAGGAGTAACATCAAATGTACTTACTAAATTTGCAGACGGAGATGTTGCTCTATCAATATCACTTACAGCAATTATCAGCTTAATAAGTATTATATCTGTTCCTTTTGTTATCTTTCTTTCAATTGATTTATTAAATATCACTTATGTTGCAAAGGAAATTTCTATGATTGGTATTTCCTTAAAAATGTTTTTTGTTGTAACTATCCCTGTTTTATTAGGAATGATTATTAGATATTTTGCTGAAAATATTATTTTAAAAAATGTTTTATTAATTCAAAGAATATCAATTGCTTTATTTGTTTTTATATTTGTTCTTATTTATATAGAAGAGTGGGATAAAATTGTTAGCTTTATAACACGCGCTGGTTTAATTGCTTTAACCCTTAATATTGTAATGATGATTGTAGGGTTTTATGTTGCTAAATTTTTTGCATCAGGAGTTGCACAGCAAAAATGTATATCCTTAGAGTGTGGTTTACAAAATGGAACCTTAGCAGTATTTGTTTCAACCCAATTATTTGATGAAATGATTTATATTGTGCCTACGGCAGCTTATGCATTAATTATGATGATAACTTCTTTGATTTTTGTCTTTATTATAAAAAAAAATAACTAAAATTTACTTTTTCGAATGAAGAGTTAAATTATAAATACGTGCAGCAAATTTAGATAAATTTTGCAAATTGACATTTTGTATATCCTTTAATTCCTTTGCATGAGTTCCTGTCGTTAAGTAATGTTTTTTCATATCTACACTTAAATATCTTAATTTAATTAATTTACTTAATTTTCTGATGACTGTTGCTCTTGGTATACCTGAAATATCTGAGATTGACATAGCGTTTATACCTAAGATATTTTTAGATTCTAATAAATATTTTTCCATAAAACTTTCTCTGCTCATATGACTATTCTCATTTTTTTCTGAGTTATAAATTTGATTGCTTACACAAACCCCCCAAATATGAAAAGACTCTATATCTCCAAATCTTTTTTTAAAAGTTAACAACATTGGTACTTGCATGTCGTAATAAAGCTTCCAACAAAAGGAAAAATATTCTTCAACTGTGTTCGATAACTCCTTAGAGTTAAATGTTTGTGTTATCTTTTTATCATCATTCAGAATATTTGATAAAGATGACAAAAAACGTGATATTCTAATTATTGTATCTTGAGGTTTAATATTGGGCCAAGTTTTTCTATCTATTATAATTTTTTTATTTACTCTTTTTATTGTACCTAATTCCTCTAATTCATTAATTTTTCTTCTGGCAGTTTCTTTTGGTATATCAAGAGCTTTTGATATTTCCATTACATTAATTGCTTCTATTTCAATCTCATCTTGATCAAAATAACTTTTATAATCTATCTTTACAAAATTTGATGTGTAGGTTTCAAAGGTCCTTCTTATTAAAGACATAATGATCATAAATTTTTCAGGATCTTGAAAAGTTCTGTAAAGAGAATTCATCCATTCGACTTGTAAAGGCATCCATTGAGGTATAATCTCAGCATATCTATCCACAAATAAATTAAAAATATCTTCACTACGAACTTGTTTTGATAATTCAGGTAAGTTTATGTTTCTGTAATTTTGTTTTTGCATATCAACCCAAAATGAACATAATTTAGACAATAGTCAACCCAAAATGAGCAATGGTTTAATTGTAGTGCTACAATACACGTGTTTTAATCATTTCATGAGTGCAGAAAAAATTGAAATTTCAAAAACTGATAATATTCCTCACGTGCAGACCCCAATTTCAGGTGAGGAAGTTATTTCTAAAAGAGTTGATATTAATGATCTTTTAGCTAGAGCGCGAAAAAAAAGCAAACATGAACAATTTGTAAATTTAATTTTTCTTGGTGTTTTTGTTTCTCTAGTTTTAGTTACTGGAATTATTTTATCTTTTTAATCTAAGAATTTTAAATCTTAATCTACATATTGCCGTATTTAGGTCCACCACTTCCTTCAGGTGTTACCCACGTGATATTTTGAGAAGGTTCTTTAATATCACATGTTTTGCAATGAATGCAATTTTGTGAATTAATAACAAACTTGTTTACATTGTTTTCTATTTGAATTTCATAAACTCCTGCTGGGCAGTATCTTTGAGCCGGCTCATCAAATTTTTCTAATGTATATTTAATTGGTAAATTGTGATCTTTAAGTTGTAAATGTACAGGTTGGTTTTCCTCATGGTTAGTACCTGTCAAGTAAACAGAACTTGTTTTATCAAAAGTTATAATGTTATCAGGTTTAGGGTAATCTATTTTTTTCATTTCATTTGCAGGCTTTAAAGTTTCATGATCTGCATGTTTATGCTTAAGCGTAAAAGGCAATTTACCTCTAAATAAAATTTGATCTATTCCAGTAAATATTATTCCAAGGATCAAACCCCAACTAAAACTTGGTTTAACATTTCGAGCTCTATGTAACTCATCATAAACCCAACTTTTTTTAAATTTATCTTCAAATATGGACAAATTTTTTTTATCTTTAATATGTTCAATTATTGATTCTGCTGCAATCATTCCACTTTTCATTGCTGTATGTGAGCCTTTAATTTTAGGCATATTTAGAGTTCCTGCATCACAGCCAACTAACAATGCTCCAGGCATAAACATTTTTGGTAAACTCTGTAAGCCACCTTCAATTAAAGCTCTAGCACCATAAGAAATTCTTTTTCCACCATCAATTATTTTTTTTATCGAAGGGTGTGTTTTAAACCTTTGGAATTCATCAAAAGGTGAAAGGTGTGGATTTTTATAATCTAAACCAATTACATAACCTAAAAAAATTTGTTTGTTTTCAGCATGATACAAAAAGCTTCCACCATAAGTATTATTATCTAGTGGCCAACCTGCTGTATGCATAGTCATTCCTTCTTGATGATTTTCTTCTTTTATTTCCCAAATTTCTTTAAAACCTATTCCATACTGCTGTGGGTTTTTGCCTTCAGAAAGGTTAAATTTTTTTATTAATTGTTTGCCTAAGTGTCCTCTGCATCCTTCAGCAAAAATTGTAACTTTTCCCAATAATTCAATTCCTGGTTCGTAATTTTCTTTTTTATTTCCCTTTTTATCTATACCCATATCTTGTGTTGCTACGCCTTTAACTGAACCGTCTTCATGATATAAAATTTCACTAGCTGGAAACCCTGGAAATATTTCAACACCTAAAGCTTCAGCTTGTTCTGCGAGCCATCTACATAAATTAGCTAAGCTTATTATATAATTATTATGATTTTGTTGAACAGAAGGTAACAACCATGTTGGCCAACTTAATGATTTTGATTTAGATAAAAATAAAAATTTTTCTTTTGAAACTTTTGTTTTAATTGGGGAATTCAAGTCTTTCCAATTTGGTAATAGCTCATCTAACGCTCTTGTTTCAAAAACATTTCCACTTAAAATGTGAGCTCCAATTTCAGAAGCTTTTTCCAATAAACAAACATTTATTTCAGGATCTAATTGTTTGAGTTTAATTGCCGAAGACAGTCCTGAAGGACCACCACCAACGATTACCACATCATAATCCATTGCTTCTCTAGGCATATCTTGATTTTTACAGTAATGATTATTTTTGTATACTATTTAATTTATTCAATTCTTCTAAAAATTGAGGTAACGCCTCAAATAAGTCAGCTTCTAAACCATAGTCTGCGACACTAAATATTGGTGCTTCACCATCTTTATTAATAGCGACAATTACTTTACTTTCTTTCATTCCAGCTAAATGCTGAATTGCACCAGAAATTCCAACTGCAATATATAAGTCTGGTACCACAACTTTTCCAGTTTGACCAACTTGATGCTCATTGCTAATATAACCAGCATCAACTGCCGCTCTTGAAGCGCCAATAGCAGCATTTAATTTATCTGCAATATCAGTTATCAATTTAAAGTTTTCTCCATTTTGCATTCCTCTGCCACCTGAAACTACAACTCTAGCTGTTCCAAGTTCTGGTCTATCTGATTTAACTTCTTCTCTTTTAACAAATTTTGATGATTTAAATTCTTCTGTTGCTTCAATTTTTTCTATTGGGGCTGATCCACCAGATGTTTCACAAACTTCGAAAGATGTTGGTCTAATAGTTATACATTTTTTTGCATCAGTACTTTTCACTGTTGCAAATGCATTTCCAGCATAAATAGGTCTTAAAAATGTATCAGCAGAGATTACTTTAGTAATATCACTCACTTGAGATATATCTAGCTTCGCTGCAATTCTTGGCATTAAATTTTTACCAAACGTATTTGCTGAACTGACGATATGAGAATAATTTTCAGAAATCTTTATAACTAATGGTGCAAAATTTTCAGCTAAATAATTCTCATAATATTCGGCTTCAGCATGTAAAACTTTTTTAACAGCTGGCATTTCTGATATTGACTTAGCAACATCTCCACAGTGATTACCTATTAATAAAACGTGCACATCTCCATTAATTTGTGATGCCGCAGTAATTGCGTTTAATGTAAATGGTCTTACCTCTTTGTTGTTATGTTCAGCTATTAATAAAACTGACATTATATTACTTTTGCCTCATTTTTAAGTTTACTAACTAATTCAGCAACACTTGCAACTTTGATGCCTGCTTTTCTTTTTGGTGGTTCTTCAACTTTAATTTGTTGAACCCTTGGCGCTATATCAATTCCCAGGTCTGATGCAGTTAAAATTTCTAAAGGTTTTTTTTTTGCCTTCATAATATTTGGTAATGAAGCATATCTTGGTTCATTTAATCTTAAATCGCATGTTACGATTGATGGAATATTAACCTCAATTGTTTCTAAACCTTCGTCTACTTCTCTTGTGACTTCCAAAATTTTATCTTTAATTTCAATTTTTGATGCAAAAGTTGCTTGAGGCCAATTTAATAGAGCACTTAACATTTGCCCAGTTTGATTGCAATCATCATCTATTGCCTGCTTACCCATAAACACTAAATCCGGTTTTTCTTTATCTACAATTTTCTGTAAAGCTTTTGCAACGGCTAGTGGTTCAATTGTACCCTCTGCCTTGATTAAAATACCTCTATCGGCACCAACTGCCAGAGCTTTTCTTAAAGTTTCTTGTGATTTTTCTTCACCTACTGTAACAGCAATAATTTCAGTTGCTTTACCTGATTCCTTAATCTTTACGGCTTCTTCAATGGCGTTATCATCAGGTGGGTTACTAGACATTTTAACATTGTCTGTGACAATTCCAGTACCATCTTCTTTAACTCTAATTTGCACATTGTAATCAATAACTCTTTTAACTGCGACTAATATTTTCATTATGCTCTCAATAAATTATTTTCAGGATCATATGGGCTTTCATCTAAAATGGTAGCATCATACATTTTACCAAGAATATCAATTTGCAATTTTTGACCTGTTGTCGCAATGTCAGGTTTTACCATTCCTAATGCTATTGATTTGTCTAATCTAAATCCATAATCACCACCTGTTGCTCTTCCAACTACTTTTCCGTTATTATAAATTGGATTATTTCCTAACACATCAGCATCATCTACTTTATGAATTTCCATAGTAACCAATTTATTTTTAAACCCTTTTTCTCTCCATTTATTAAGAGACTCTAAACCAATAAATTTACCTTTATTAGGATGAATAAATCTATCCAAGCCAGATTCATATGGCGAATATTCAATTGATAATTCTGTTCCAACAAGCTTATATGATTTTTCAAGTCTTAAACTGTTCATAGCTCTAATTCCGTATGGTTTAAGACCAAGATCTTTTCCAGCAATCATTAATTTATCAAATATATGATTTTGATATTCTATCGGATGATGAAGTTCCCAACCAAGTTCCCCAACAAAGTTAACTCTCATAGCATTTACAGGAGCATTTCCGATATCTACATTTTTTGCACTTAACCATTTAAAATTTTCATTTGAAAAATCATCTCTTGATACTTTAGTCATTAATTCTCTTGCTTTTGGACCAGAAACTACAAGAACGCCCATACTGTTAGTTAAATTTTCAAATTGAACACTACCATCAGTTGGCATCCATTTATGAATCCAGTCATGGTCTAACCTTTGGTTGGCTCCAGCAGATACTAAATAATAACTACCCTCCGCTTCTTTCATAATTGTGAATTCAGAGTGAACTCCACCCTTAGTATTTAGTGCATGGCATAGCCCAATTCTTCCAATTTTTTTTGGAATCTTATTAGCGACCAAATAATCTAAAAAATCTTCTGCTCCAGGACCTTTAATTCTACATTTTGCAAATGCTGTCATATCTAAAAGACCAACATTTTCTTTAACATTTTTACATTCTTTTTTTATTGACTCAAACCACTTTGATCTTCTAAACGACCAATCATCTTTTTGCTCCATACCATCTGTTGCAAAAAAATTAGGTCTCTCCCATCCAAACTTTTGACCAAATACAGCGCCTAAATTTTTCATCCTTTCATAACATGGTGATGTTCTTAATGGTCTTGCCGCATCTCTTTCTTCATCAGGATAATGCACTTTAAATACATGATTGTATGCTTCTTCATTTTTTTCTTTTAAATATGATTTTGTTGCATAGTCACCAAATCTTCTTGGTTCAACACCAAGCATATCAATAGTTGGTTCACCATCTAGTATCCATTCAGCAAGCTGCCATCCTGCTCCTCCTGCTGCTGTAATTCCAAAACTATGCCCTTCATTAATCCAAAAATTTTTTAATCCCCATGCAGGACCAACAATTGGATTTCCATCAGGAGTATAACAAATAGCACCATTGTAAACTTTTTTTACACCTACTTCGCCAAAAGCAGGAACTCTATGAATTGCACCTTCAATGTGTGGAGCTAGTCTATCTAAATCTTCTTGAAATAATTCATACTCAGAATCTTTTGAAGGTCCATCAACATAGCAAGCTGGGGCACCATCTTCATAAGGTCCTAAAATTAAACCACCTGCTTCTTCTCTCATATACCATCTGCTATCACTATCTCTTAGTACTCCCATTTCTGGCAAACCTGCTTTTTTTCTTTTTAAAATTTCTGGATGAGGTTCAGTAACAATATATTGGTGTTCGACTGGTATGACTGGAATATCTAAACCAACCATTTTACCAGTTTGTCTTGCAAAGTTTCCAGAACATGAAATTACATGTTCACATTCTATCGCACCTTTATCAGTCTCAACTACCCATCCATCTTTAGTTTGTTTAATTCCAACGACTGCTGTGTTTCTATTTATTTCTGCACCCATATTTCTTGCACCTGTTGCCATGGCCTGTGTCAAATCGGCAGGCTGAATATAACCATCTTCCGGGTGTTGGATTGCCCCAACTAAATCATCTGTGTGGCACAAAGGCCAAATTTCTTTAACTTGATCTGGTGATAAGAATTTTACATCAACTCCTATTGTTTGGGCAACACCTGCATACTGATGATATTCATCCATTCTATCTTTGGTGCTCGCTAAACGAATATTTGAGACAACACTAAAGCCAACATTTTGCCCAGTTTCTTTTTCTAATTTTTTATAAAGATCAACAGCGTATTTATGAAGTTGTCCGACTGAATAACTCATATTAAATAAAGGTAACAGTCCCGCTGCATGCCAAGTTGATCCTGACGTTAACTCTTTTCTTTCAACAAGCACAACATCTGAGCATCCTTTTTTTGCCAAGTGGTAAAGAGCACTAACTCCTACGACACCACCTCCAACTACAACAACTTTTGCTTTAGATTTCATTAAGGCGATTCCTACTAAATTTTTATTAATAACGAAACAAAATTCGTTTAATTTATAAATTAAATTGATGAGCCCAGCGGCATTGGGGCTGAGACAATTGTGGTTAACCAACAACCATTAAGTGGACCCTCTTTAGTGTACTTCTCAACTTGCCAATTAAATTTGTAATAAGCTTTATTCTTATCTAGTACTGTAACTTCAAAAAGGACTGTTAAATCTCCTGATTCCACCTCAGTAACTTTATGCTCTAAATGATTAATCAGCATTTGATATGAATTTCCTTTAATCATAACTTTAAATTTATTTAATGGTCCCGTATTTTTCTTATTATTCGGATGAGCGAATATCCATGTTTGCTCAATTCCATTATCTTTAATTGGGTTGTCATTTTTTTTTAAACTACTTAGTTGAATTTTAACAACTTGATGTGGTTCAATACTGCTATTTGGTTCGATTAAATTAGCATAAACTGCAGATGAGATAAAAAAGCTTATAAAAACTGTCTTATATATTAAGAGCAGTTTTTTTGACATCTTCCAAAAATTGTTCTCTTTTTTTGTCACTTACAAATGGTACAGCAAAATATCTTCTGTAAACAATATTATAAATGCCACACATGTGAAAAACTCCTCTTTTTAACCTTCTGATTGGAAGATTTAGAAAAAACGTAGTAATTGCTAAACGTGGTGACCCATAGGTGCAGAATATTATTGCTTTTTTTTTATTAAGATTACCAATTGGATATCCATAGTTTCCCCACAGCTGTTTAAATTTAAAGGCCCAGGGTGGTGCTAAAACTTTATCTATCCAGCCTTCAACTATAGCTGGCATTCTAAAATTCCAAATTGGAGCAATTAAAACAATTGTATCACAAGCCTCAATTCTTTGACGATGATTTAATACATCCTCACCAGGTTCTTCACCAGCAAATACAGGATCAAATTTTTCCTTATAAAGATCGACAGCATCAACTTGATTTCCATTTTTTTCTGCTGTTTTTATAAATATATCTCTTATTGCTGCGTTGAAAGATTGGTCATTATAATGACCGTATACAAGAAATATTTTTTTCATTTTAATTCCAAATTTTTTCTAGAGCCTTTACTCTTCCACAGCCGTTTTTATACATTAAATAGTTTATAAAATTTTCTTTGTAATAATCTTGGTGATAATTTTCTGCTTTATAAAATTTATCAAACTTTCTAACATAAGTGACTATTTTCTTTTTAGTTCTTTTTTCAATTTCTTCAATCGACTTTTGTATTAATTTTTTTTCAATGTCAGATGAATAAAATGCTACAGATCTATAACTGTAGCCTTTATCACAAAACTGGCCAATTTTATCAAAAGGATCAATATTAACCCAAAAAATATTTAATAGTTTTTTATAACTAGTTTTTTTTGAGTCGTATTGTATTTTTACAACTTCAAAATGTCCTGTATTTCCATAAGTGACCTCTTTGTAAGTTGGGTTTTGAGTTGTTCCTCCAGAATACCCAGAGATTACACTTGTCACACCTTCGATTTTTTCAAAAGATTCTTCCATACACCAAAAGCATCCACCTGCAAAATAAGCTACTTTTATATTTTGTGTATAGCCAACATTAGAACACATTATTAATGTAAAGATTATTAGCATTTTTAATTTTAAAAAATGTTTAGTCATCGTTGACTATTTTTAAACTACTTGTAAAAGAAAGCCATGAAAAATTTTTATGTAATTGAAGGTGTACACAAAGATCCAAATCAAAAAGAAACCATACTGAAAGAAACAGAGAAGAAATATGGTCCTTTTGAAGAACTAGAAGCCAATCAAATTGCCAAGGGACTAATTCAAAAAAATATTGATGACTTTTATCATCGTGCTTGGGTTGTTAACCAATCAGAATAATATTTTTTTTTTCCTTTTTTAAGTTAAATCTGATATTTATACAGCCTTACATGAAAGATTTAACATTAGTTATACCAGCAAAAAATGAGCCAGAGTCACTTCCATATGTTTTAATGGAATTAGAAAAATTAGATTTAGACTTTTTAATTGTATTAGAAAAAACAGACTTCATTACAATAAATGCAATAGAAAAATTCAAATCTAAAATAATATTTCAAGTAAACAAAGGTTATGGGGATGCGATTTTATTAGGTATCAAAAATGTTAAAACTGAATATTTTTCAATATTTAATGCTGATGGTTCATTTGATCCATATGAATTAAAGAATATGTATAACGAAATTAAAAATAATTCTTTAGATTTACTACTTGCATCAAGATATAAAAAAGATGCTAGTAGTGAAGACGACACTCTTGTAACATTTGTTGGAAATAAAATTTTTACATTAATAGGTAAAATTTTTTTTAAATTACCTATCAGTGATATTTTGTACACTTATGTAATGGGCAATACTCAAAAAATTTTAAAATTAGATCTTAAACAAAAAGATTTTACTCTATGTGTCGAGCTTCCTATTAAAGCAAAAAGAAATAGTCTGAAAATGGCAGACATTTCTGCAAATGAAAAATCAAGAATAGGTGGTACAAAAAAAGTTAATGCATTTAAAGATGGGTTTTTAATTTTACTTCATATGATTAAATTATTTCTAAATAATGAAAGATGAAATCCTAAATATTCTTAAAGAAGATTTGATAATTAAAATATCATTTTTCTTTATTCTTTTCTTTCCTGTAATACTTTTAGTAAGCACTTCTATTGTAAATACCTCGATAGTGGCAATGAACCTATTTTTTTTAGCTCATGTTATTAAAGAAAAAAAATTTCAAATTTTCAATAATGATGCATTTTACCTTTTATTGGCTTTATGGATCTTTTTAATATTAAACACTTTATTAAATGAAGGTTTTAGCGAAAATTATAAAAGAGGTTTCGCTTTTATAAGATTTATATTACTAACTTTTTCATTTTCTTATTTTTTTTCATATAAAAATTTTAAATATAAAAAAGTAATTTTTAATTTTTGGTCATTAATTCTTATTATTGTTTCGTTTGATCTTATTTTTGAATTTTTTTTTGGTTTTAACACATTAGGATTTAAATCTGCCTATGATGGAAGATTAGCAGGATTTATGGGAGATGAACTTAAGATTGGACATTGGTTTTTTTGTTTTTCATTAATTCTTTTTGGAAGCAAATTTAGTAAAAATAAATACATTTATTTTACTTTTTTTTCTTTAATCATTATTTCTTTTTTTATTGGTGAAAGAGCAAATTTTATTAGATTGTTAATTGCAATTTTTTTATTTGTAATAATAACCAAACAACTAAATTTTAAAAATTCTTTTATTTTTATTATTCCTATAATTTTTCTTTTTTTATTTATTGCCAATGTCAAAGGTGGAAAATTGGATTTTTTCAAAGATAGATTTATAAACGTTGTAGTTAATCAAGCCAAATATGATTCTATTTTAGATTTTAATAATAACAATAAGTACACTCCTTTGTTCATCAATGCTTACACAATATTTAAAGAAAACAAGTTATTGGGTGTTGGCTTAGGTTCCTATTATGAAAAAAGTCACGAAATATATAGAACGTATAGATTTAGAAATTACACAAGGATGATTCCAAATACACACCCTCATCAATATCACTTTGAAATATTAGCAACACTTGGTCTACCAGGGTATATTTTTATTTTCTCAATTTTAATATATTTTATGTATAAAAGCTTCTTTTTTTACCTGGCAACTAAAGAAACAGTAAACTTATCTTCTCTTTTGGTAATTTTTGTTTTTTGTATACCTTTTTTGCCAACTGGAAGTTTTTTTACAACATATGGTGCGGCTTTGTTCTGGCTTAATTTTTCACTCATGAATCTGGGTAATTTTAAAAATATCAATCATTAAATCTAAAAATTTTTTATACTTAATCTTGTAAAACTGGAAATGATGGATTTATTTTTAAAAATATTTTTTGATACTCCATTTTAGTGCATCTATTTTCTATATATTCAATATTCTTAATTTTTAATATTTTTTTTGCTTTTTCACTTTTTATTCCTAATTGGAGCCAAAGAACTTTTGCACCTATTTTAATTGTGTCCTCAGCATATTTAAAGGCTTCAGATGACGGTCTAAAAACATCGACAATATCTATATTTGTTTTAATATCTTCAAGTTTTTCAAAAACTTCTTCACCTAATATTTTTTCTCCTTTTGCACTCGGATTAACTGGGATAACTTTGTAACCATACTTTTGCATATATTTCATAACAATTGTTGAAGCTTTAGTTGGATCTTTACTAACACCAACCATTGCTATTGTCTTATACTTAGAAAGTATTTCTTTAATTTTATCGCTCACTACTTATGCTTCCATTTGGGAGACCTTTTTTCTAAGAATGCTGAAATACCCTCTTTAGCATCTGCTGCCATCATATTAACTGTCATCATTTTGCTTGTGTATGCGTAAGCTTTTCTTAATGGCATTTCTAACTGTTTATAAAAAGTTTGTTTACCTATCTTGATGGTAAGATTTGACTTTGATGCAATCGTTTTTGCTATTTTTAAAACTTCTTTATTTAATTTTATTTTAGAAAAATGATCATTTATTAAACCAATTTCTTTAGCATAATTAGCTTTAATAGGCTCACCTGTTAAAAGCATTTTCATCATTCTTTTTCTATTTATTTTTCTACTTACCGCAACCATTGGAGTGCTACAAAATAATCCTATATTCACCCCAGGTGTTGCAAAGATTGCATCATTGGTACTGTAAGCTAAATCACAGCTTGCAACCAACTGACATCCAGCAGCAAAAGCTGCTCCGTGTACTTTAGCAATAACAGGTTTTTTTCCCTCAACAATTTGTAGCATTAACTTTGAACAAAGATTAAAGAGTTTTTGATATTTTTCTCTCTTTTTTAACCCATCAACTTCTTTTAAATTATGACCAGCACTAAAACCTTTTCCTGCTCCTTCAATGATTATTACTTTGGTATTTTTGTCATTATCAAGTTTTTTAAATGCTTTAATTAGGTCACCTAAATTTCTGAAAGAAAGTGCATTATATGTTTTTGACTCATTAATTATAATTGAGGCAATATCTTTATTTAAATGTTTGATCTTGATATTACTTAAGTTTGCCATCTTCTCTCATTTTAGCTCTGATTTTTGTAGCTGAGATTTCTTGAATTTCTTTTGAAAGTTCAATTTCTTCAATTTTATAGCCTACACCTCTTCCATAACAAATATTGGTAATATTTGGCACCATCATTATCTTAAAACGACCTTCAAATTCTGGATTAAGTTTTTCTTCTATATTTTTTTTAACAGTTTCAAAATCAAAAGGATTGTCATCAACTCCCTGGACATCTCTAATTTGAATACAAACTTGGCCTGTTTTTTTAATTATTTCTTTAAATAAAGTATAATGCCCCTCATGAAATGGTTGCCATCTTCCTAACATTTGTGCTGTTGGTTTTTTATTATCCCACTCGTAAGTCATTATTTTATCTCCTTTAATATGATTGGTGCCCATTTTTTAGCATCTTGTGTTGTAACTTGAAAGTTAAACTTATCAGGTTTAACAAACATTTTATTGGTGTCATCAAATCTTCCTTCTTTAATAGTATCTACCCAAATTATATAATCTGCTGGAAACAAGCTTCTTGCTTCTGGTGTGGGGCAAATAAAATCTGCTACAACATAATTTCCTTTATCTTTTAATT
>CALSWN010000046.1 GCA_943841085.1 uncultured Candidatus Pelagibacter sp.
AATTTATTTTCTCCTAATTCTTTTTTCTATTGACCTAGCGTGTCCCACTAAATTTTCATAGTTTGCAAGTGTTATAGCTGATGGGCCAAGGGTTTCAATCCCTTTTTTTGATAAGTTTATGTATGAAATTCTTTTATAAAATTCATTCACACTAACGCCGCTTGAATATCTCGCTGAAAAATTAGTTGGCAATATGTGGTTAACACCAATATTATAATCTGTCATAGCCATCACAGCATATTTACCTAAACAAATAGAACCTGAATTTTTAATTTTTTTAATCATCTTTTTATAGTTTTTAACATTAAGCTCTAAATGTTCTGGTGCAATTTTGTTTATAGTATCAATAATTTTTTTTTCAGACTGCATATAAATTATAATTCCATTATCAATCAAACTACTTCTTGCAATTGTTGCCCTTGGTAAACCCTTTAATTGTTTTTTTATTTCAGCATTAACTTTAGTAATTATTGACTTATCATTTGAAATTAAAATACATTGAGCTAAATTATCATGTTCAGCTTGTCCTATGAGGTCACTTGCAATCCATTCAGGATTTGAAAACTTATCACATACAATCGTAACTTCTGAAGGTCCTGCAATCATAGCTTCAACTCCCACATCGCCAAATACCTCTTTTTTGGCAGCTGCTACGTAAGAATTTCCAGGGCCTACAATTTTATCAACTTTTTTAATTTTTTCAGTACCATAAGCAACAGCTGCAATAGCTGAAGGTCCACCTATTGAATAGATCTCTTTAACTTTACACTTTTTTGCAGCATATAATACTGCTGGATTTTGTTTTCCTTTTTGGCCTGGATTAATCATCACCAGTCTTTTAACACCAGCAACAAGTGCTGGAATTGCATTCATCAAAACACTTGATGGATATGAAGCTGTTGAACCTGGCACATAAATTGCAACTGATTCAATTGGAATATATTTATATTCTAATTTATTTTTTAACTTGTCTTTATAAGAAATATTTTTAAATTTTTGCAAAGAGTGAAATTTATGAATTCTATCAAAAGCAAGATCAATTGCTTTTTTTACTTTTGGATCTAGAAACTTTATGGCTTTAGTTATTTGTTTGAGTTTCGGAGCAATAATACTATTTTTGTTGAATCTCTTCTCATATTTCAAAACTGCCTTGTTGCCATTTTTTTTAACATCATTAATGATTTTAGTGACTGAAACTAAGTTAAGCTGAACTTTATTTTTTCGTCTAGATAGAAGTTTAGCTAACGTTAAGTCAAAATTTTTGTTTTTGCCATTTATTATCTTAATCATAAATTAATTGTTTTGGTCATCTAGTGTTACTTCAATTATTTCTGTCGATAAAGTTATATATACATTATTTGTAAAAATTAAGCTTATCTCATAATTGTCATTATTTTTTAGATAATCTATAGTTATCAATTCGAGTTTTTGATCAACATATTCTTGTTTTATGTTCTTAGATTTAACTCTATCTACAAAGTCAAATTTACATATGCTGTTTATTTTTTTACTTTCATTTTCTGTTTCAATTTTATTTCGTTTTAAAAATAATAAGAAAACTTTATTTTTTTTAAGATATTTGATGTCCTTAACTACAACTTCTGCTCCAGCACAACAAGCTGAAATCATTTGTAACCCTTCGTTATCACTAGCAATAATTTTTGATAAATACTTTTTTTCCATTAGTTAACTCTTCTAATTTTAGCACCTATTTTTTTTAATTTCTTTTCTAAATCTTCATAACCTCTATCCAAGTGGTAAATTCTGCTAATTGTAGTTTTTCCTTTAGCATATAAAGCTGCCAGAACTAAAGACGCAGAGGCTCTTAAGTCAGTTGCCATAACTTGAGCACCTTTAAATATCGTATTCCCCTCTATTGTTGCTAGGTTACCTTTAACTTCTATCTTGGCATCCATTCGTTTTAACTCGGAAACACTCTGAAAACGATTTTCAAAAATATCTTCTTTTATTTTTGATTTCTTGTCTGCCTTACACAACAATACCATTAATTGTGATTGTAAATCAGTTGGAAAACCTGGGTAAGGGGAGGTCTTAATATTTATATTTTTAATTTTTTTACTTCCTTTGATAATAATTTCATTTTTCTTTTTAATAACCTTTGCACCAATTTTTTTTAAAACATTGATTTCTGTTTTAAGAACATCAGACACTACTGATGTTATCTTTAAATTTCCTTGATTAATTGCTGCTGCAACAAGCATGGTGCCTGCCTCAATTCTATCAAACATAATTTTATAATTGGACTCTTTAAAATTTTTTACACCTATAATCTTAACTCGTCTTTTTCCAGTCCAAACTATTTTTGCTCCAATACTGCAAAGAAAATTTGATAGATCTTTAATTTCTGGTTCTATTGCACAATTAGATAAAACAGTTTGACCTTTTGCCAAGCAAGCAGCTATCATTAAATTTTCAGTAGCTCCAACAGAAATTTTTGGGAATTTAATTTTTGCTCCTATCAAACCATTTTTAGCTTTTGCATTTATGTATCCATCAACTACTTTATATTGAACACCCATTTTTTCTAACGCCTCTAAATGAATATCGATAGGTCTAAATCCTAAATTACATCCTCCAGGGATTGATGCTCTAGCTTTTCCAAATCTTGCTAACAATGGGCCTAACACAATAATCCCTGCTCTCATTGTTGACATTAGATTGTAGCCAGCTTCAGTTTTTATTTTTTTATTATTTTGAATTATTAATGAGTTGCCTTTTTTTAATATTTTTACTTTAGATCCCATTGACTCTAGAAGCTTAATCATTGTTTCAACATCTTTAACTCTTGGTAAATTTGATAAAAATATTTTTTTATCTGATAATAAAGTTGCTGCTAAGATTGGTAGAGATGCATTTTTAGAGCCAGAAATTTTAATTTGACCTTTGAGCTTTGTTACTCCAAAGACTTCCAATTTTTCCATGGC